>NZ_JAPDCD010000006.1:0-95457 GCF_027705695.1 Aeromonas sp. QDB62
GTTTTCCATGCCTTATGGAACTCCTCGATCCGCCAGCGATGGGTGTATATGTCGATGACCCGCAAGGCTTGGGCTAGTGACTCGACGGGTTCACTGGTTAACAACAACCATTTCAACGGGGTCTCACCCTTGGGCGGGTTAATCTCCTCGGCCAACACCGCATTGAGCGTGATATTCCCCTGTTTTAGCGTGATGCGCCCACTGCGCAGGCTCAAGCTCGCCTTGCGGGCGGGTCGATTTTTACGTTTACCGCGTTTATCCACCACGCCCTTTTGCGGGATGCTGATCTGATAGCCACCCAGCTCCGGTTGGTTTTTCAGATGGTCGTACAGATACAATCCGGAGCCAGTGTCCTTGCGCGGGTGCTTAGAGCGCACTACAAATCGCTCTTTATGTGTCAGTTTGTCCTGCAGGTAAGCATGGATATCGGCTTCGCGGTCACAGACCGCAATCACGTTGCTCATCATACTGCCCATGCGTAACCGGCTAGTTGCGGCCGCAGCCAGCCATTTGCCACTCTCCTTTTCATCCGCGTCGGCAGGGTCATCCGGGCGCATCCACCACTCCTGATGCAGTAATCCTACGGTGCGGAATGTAGTGGCCTCGAGCAAGAGAACGGAGTGAACCCACCATCCGCGGGATTTATCTCCAATAGCACCCAGCTTGCCAAGCTCTTCGGCGACCTGGTGGCGATAACTCAAAGAAGTGGTGTCCTCAATGGCCAGCAGTTCGGGAAACGCCTGAGCTAACTTGACGGTTTGCATGGCGCCAGCCTTTCTGATCGCCTCGGCAGAGACGTTGGGATTGCGGATAAATCGGTAAGCGCCTTCCTGCATGGCTTCACAGCCCTCTGATGAGATGGTTATTGATTTTCCAGAACATTTTGCCAATTGAGCGGCGACGTTAACCAGACGGGTGGTACGGCGAGGATCACCCAGTGCCGCCGAAGAGAACACAGATTTAGCCCAGTCGGCCGCATGATGAAGAGCAGAAGTTAGCATGATCGTTACCATGTTGGGAGTCACATGGAAGATCAGATCCTGGAAAACGGGAAAGGTTCCGTTCAAGATGCCACTTGTGTATAAGAGTCAGAGCCCTTCCTTGGTAGTGCAGGTGATCAAATTCACACAACTGGATGACCGTCATAATAATCCAGTAAATGCAACAAAATTAACCTACGCGCTCAATCAACACTCTATTATTATCAATCCACCAAAATAAACAGCTGCAAATAATTATGTTTGCCACTGATTAAGTTCACCTGCAGACATATAAATACTTATCAATAACCCCACCCATTCTTGCCAAATATTGGCGAAGAAAGATATTGCACAATCATAAATGACATAACCTTGCCAAGGAGTCAGGTCATGAAAAGTAAACTAACGCCACTGGTCATAGCGCTCACCATAGCACTATCTGGCTGTGACAGTGATTCGACCACCAGTTCTGACAACGCTCGTCCGACACCTGATAAATCGCTCATCCAGTATATAAACCCATTTATCGGTACCGGTGCTGATGGCCACACCTTCCCTGGAGCCGTCTACCCGGGTGGACTGGTGCAGCTCTCCCCTGATACAGAGATGGAGGGTTGGGGCTCTGCAGCAGGTTATTTTGACCATGGCAAGCTATCGGATATTCCAGTTTATGGCTTCTCTCACACCCATTTGTCAGGCACCGCATCACCGATCTCGGTGATATTCTCGTTTTGCCATTTACCGATAAAAACAATACTACTTACAACACGTTTGATAAATCCAATGAGCAAGCTGAGGCGGGCTACTACTCGGTCATTCTTAACAACGGAAAAATCAAGGCAGAGTTAACAACGTCAGCCCGGGTCGGATATCACAAATATACCTTCCCCAAAGGCAGCACGCCCTCAATTAAACTCGACCTTGATCACACACTGAATAAGAGCTGGGGCAATCGCACCACTATTGGCGATATCGAGTTTGTCGATGAATACACCATTCGCGGCAAGCGCAGTTCGGATGGCTGGGCCAACAACCAGCACATCTATTTCTACGCAAAATTCAGCCAGCCAGTGGTCAAGGCCAGCGTTGTTGTCGATGACGTAACAACCGAAGCGACCTTGAAACAGGATGCATTCAGGGGAACTAAAACCATCGCCTATCTGACTTTCAGTCCCAGTGAACAACCGCTCGAACTGAAGGTCGGGATCTCCCCCACCGGAGTAGAAGGAGCGCAGAAAAATCTGGAAACCGAGGTGCCTGGTTGGGGTTTCGAGGCTCAGGTAGCCAGCAACCAGCAGGCTTGGCATGGCGAGCTGGAAAAGGTGAACGTGAGCGGAGGCACTCAGGCCCAAAAAGAGATCTTCTACACCGCCATGTACCACTCCCAGATTGCCCCGATGATTTTCCAGGATGTGGATGGCAAGTACCGTGCAATGCGCACTCAGGAGATCAAGGATGCCGGAGCCATCCCCAACTACTCCGTCTACTCCATGTGGGACACTTTCCGGGCCCAACATCCGCTGCAAACCATCATCAACCCTCGTAAAGCCGAGGAGTATGTCAACGACCTGATCCGCAAGTACAAGGATGGTGGCATTCTGCCCAAGTGGGAGCTGCATGGCCATTACACCGGCACCATGATTGGCTTTCCTGCCATCTCCATCATTGCGGATGCCATGGTCAAGGGGATGAATGTCGATGCCCAGGAGGCTCTGGAAGCCGCCGAGTATACCGCCCGCTATCACAAGAAAGAGGAGTTCCCGGACTGGACCGAAGACCAGAACATAGGTGCGGCAAGCATTGCCCAGCTCGAGGTATACGAGCAGAACGGCTATGTGCATTGGGGATACTGGAATTCCACCTCCTATACTCTGGAGTTTGCTTACGGCGACTGGGCACTCTCGGAAATTGCCCGCATGGCGGGTAACAACAAGGTTCAGCAGGAGTTCCTCACTCGCTCGAACAACTACCTGAACCATTGGGATGCCAAAACCGGCTTCTTCCGCCCCAAAAACCACCCTGACAGCTGGAACCCGCACCTCCCGGCCAGCCAGTTCAATCAACCCGTTGATGAGAACTCTCCTGACTGCAAGCTGGAGACGGTCAACAAACCCGATGGTACCAGCGTCGAGATGCGCGTCTGCCCGCTACTGCCATTTGATCCCTACTATGTGGACGAGTTTGCCTACACCGAGGGCAACAGCTGGCAATGGAAATTCCAGCCGCTGCACGCATTCAAGTGGCTCAAGGCGGAAGTGGGTGGAGAAAAGGGTCTGCGCGAGGATCTCGATGAACTGTTCAACGCACGCTCATCCAATAGCGGTGAAGCGCTGCCTGACCTGACCGGCTACATCGGCCAATACATGCATGGCAATGAACCCTCCCACCATATCCCCTACCTCTACAACATGACCGATGAACCGTGGAAAACGCAGGAGTATCTGGATCGGATCATGAACGAGTTTTACACCACCAAACCAACAGGCCTTATTGGCAACGAAGACGTGGGGCAAATGTCTGCCTGGTACATCATGTCGGCCATGGGGTTCTATCAGGTTACTCCTGCCTCCCCGCACTACAGCATCGGCCGCCCACTGTTCGATGAAGTGACGATTGCAGTGAAAGATGGGCTCTTCAGGATCACCGCAGACAACAACAGCCCTCACAACAAGTATGTGAAATCTGTGACCATCAACGGCAAACCACTATCGGGGGATCTCACCTTTGAGCACAGCGAGATCAGGGCCGGAGGGGAGTTGCACTTTGTCATGACAGGCGACAAGAGAGAGGCAATGACCCGACTCTAACCGTCCGCATAAATGAAAAATGCCGCGTAACAACGCGGCATTTTTATTGGCTGACACAGAGCCCCTGAAGGGCCCTGTCATCCATTCACTCAGACGGCCTGCTGCAGGATCACTGCATCGGCCTTCTTGGTGTAGGAGGCGATCTCGTTGAAGTTGAGGTAACGGTAAGTATCTGCCGCAGTGGCATCGAGCGCCTTGGCGTATTGCAGGTACTCTGCCACGGTCGGGATCTTGCCGAGGATGGCGGCCACCGCAGCCAGCTCTGCAGAGGCCAGGTAGACGTTGGCACCTTTACCCAGACGGTTCGGGAAGTTACGGGTGGAGGTAGAGACCACCGAGGCCCCTTCCGCAACCCGCGCCTGGTTACCCATGCAGAGGGAACAACCCGGGATCTCGATGCGGGCACCGACGCGACCAAAAATGCCGTAGTAGCCCTCTTCGGTCAGCTGATCCTTGTCCATCTTGGTGGGCGGGGCGATCCACATGCGGGTCGGCAGCTCGCCCTGATACTTCTCGAGCAGTTTACCGGCGGCGCGGAAGTGACCGATGTTGGTCATACAGGAGCCGATGAACACCTCGTCGATCTTGTCGCCCGCCACGGTGCTGAGCAGACGGGCATCGTCCGGATCGTTCGGCGCGCACAGGATCGGCTCCTTGATGGTGGCCAGATCGATCTCGATGATTTTGGCGTACTCGGCATCCTTGTCCGCTTCCAGCAGGGTTGGGTTGGCCAGCCACTCTTCCATCCCCTTGATACGACGGGTGATGGTGCGCACGTCGCCGTAGCCTTCGGAGAGCATCCATTTCAGCATCACGATGTTGGACTTCAGATACTCGATGATCGGCTCTTTATCCAGCTTGATGGTGCAACCGGCAGCGGAACGCTCGGCACTGGCGTCCGCCAGCTCGAACGCCTGCTCTACCTTCAGGGTCGGCAGACCTTCAATTTCGAGGATGCGGCCGGAGAAGATGTTCTTCTTGCCCGCTTTCTCGACGGTCAGCAGCCCTTTCTGAATGGCGGCGTAGGGGATGGCATGAACCAGATCACGCAGGGTGATGCCCGGTTGCAGCTCGCCCTTGAAGCGCACCAGCACAGATTCCGGCATGTCCAGCGGCATCACGCCGGTGGCGGCAGCGAAGGCCACCAGACCGGAGCCCGCAGGGAAGGAGATGCCGATGGGGAAACGGGTGTGGGAGTCACCACCGGTACCCACGGTATCCGGCAGCAGCATGCGGTTCAGCCAGGAGTGGATGACGCCGTCACCCGGACGCAAGCTCACACCGCCGCGGTTCATGATGAAGTCCGGCAAGGTGTGGTGAGTCTGCACGTCGATGGGCTTTGGATAGGCCGCGGTGTGGCAGAAGGACTGCATGGTCAGGTCGGCAGAGAAGCCGAGGCAGGCCAGATCTTTGAGCTCGTCGCGGGTCATCGGGCCCGTGGTGTCCTGGGAGCCGACCGTGGTCATCTTGGGCTCGCAGTAGGTACCGGGGCGAATGCCCTGCACGCCGCACGCCTTGCCCACCATCTTCTGGGCCAGGGTGAAGCCTTTGCCAGTATCGGCCACCGGCTGCGGGCGACGGAATACGGTGGAGAACGGCAGACCCAGCGCCTCGCGGGCCTTGTCGGTCAGGCCGCGACCGATGATCAGCGGGATACGGCCACCGGCGCGCACTTCGTCGATCAGCACGTCGGTTTTCAGTTCAAACTGCGCCAGCACCTCGTCAGTACCGTGCTTGCAGATCTTGCCGGCAAACGGGTAGATGTCGATCACATCGCCCATCGCAAGCGCAGAGACATCAACTTCAATGGGCAACGCGCCGGCATCTTCCATGGTGTTGAAGAAGATCGGGGCAATCTTGCCACCCAGACAGACACCGCCAGCGCGCTTGTTCGGCACAAACGGAATGTCGTCGCCCATAAACCACAGTACCGAGTTGGTGGCAGATTTACGGGAAGAGCCGGTACCGACCACGTCACCCACATAAGCCAGCGGAAAGCCCTTCTCTTTCAGGGCATCGATGGTCTTGATGGGGCCGACGGCGCCATCCTTGTCGGGGGTGATGCCGGGGCGGGCGTTTTTCAGCATCGCCAGGGCGTGCAGCGGAATGTCGGGGCGGGACCAGGCATCCGGCGCCGGAGAGAGGTCGTCGGTGTTGGTTTCGCCGGTCACCTTGAACACGGTGACGGTGATCTTCTCGGCCAGCTCCGGGCGGGAGAGGAACCACTCGGCGTCAGCCCAGGATTGCATCACCTGTTTGGCGTGGGCATTGCCCGCCTTGGCCTTCTCTTCCACGTCGTGGAAGGAGTCAAACATCAGCAGGGTGTGGGAGAGGCCCTTGGCGGCAAGAGGAGCCAAAGTCGCATCGTCCAGCAGGTCGATCAGCGGTTGGATGTTGTAACCACCCTGCATGGTACCCAGCAGCTCAACGGCTTGCGCGGCGGTCAGGATGGGAGAGTGGGCTTCGCCCTTGGCGACGGCAGTGAGGAAACCGGCTTTAACATAGGCCGCTTCATCAACACCGGGGGGAATACGGGAGGACAACAGCTCTTTCAGAAAATCTTCTTCACCAGCGGGCGGGTTCTTGAGCAGTTCGACCAGGGCGGCGACCTGCTCTGCATCCAGAGGTTTGGCAACCACGCCCTCGGCGGCACGTTCTGCGACGTGTTTACGGTATGTTTCAAGCACGACTAATTCCTCTTTGGTCTTTTTTTGGGGTTCGCCCAGGCTCGCGGCGATCGTCCTTGCGGGACACCCCGTAGGGTGCTCCCCACTATATAAGTTTTAACGACTAATTAAAATCCAAACCCTGTTTACTTATTCACCACAAAATCGTAACCAATTAAACAGACTGGTATTTTTTGAAAATTAATTGACCGCCCTCAACCAGAGTTAACAAATTGGCATCAATTCGGCATTATTCGAACGTACTGCCCAATTGCAGATAAAAGACGTCATTGCCCCCCTCCGCCATGCCGTAGCCGAGGAACACCGGGCCGAGGAAGCTCTCCACCCCGACATAAACCGAACCGGCGGTAAACGAGCTATCCAGACTGATATCCGCCCCCTTGTTCCAGACGCCGCCCTGCTCCAGAGATCCACCGAGATAGAGCGGCACCTTGAGGGCGCCGAAGTCGTTGTCTGCCACCCGATAGATGTAGCGCAGGCCGCCAAACAGGCTGTAACGACCGCTCAGCTGGTAGCGCTGGAAACCGGAGAGGTGGAACAGCCCCCCCAGATCCTGGATATAGAGTGGGATGCTCTCTTCACTGCCCGAGCCACCACCATCGAGGATCAGGTTGAGGCTATGTCTGTCCCAGGACCAGGGTTTGACCATGGAGAGACGATAGTTCCACCCCTCGCTACGGGAGGCCTGAAAACCATCCCCATCCAGATTGACGTGGGAGTAGCCCATCTTCACATCCCATTTGACCCCCTGATAGGGGAAATAGCTGCTGTCCAGGGTGTCGTGTTCGAAGCGGGCATAGGGCCCCCATGCCGTGGCATCCCCTTGCAGCTCTTTGACGTTCTTGATCTCGATACTGCCTGTCTGCCCTTCCAGCCCCATCGACAGGCGACTCCAGGGCTGACGATTCCAGCCTACCGCCAGATCGGCGCTGAAGAAGGAGTACTCGGCATCGAGATAGGTGAACAGCGGATCGTCCGGATCCGGGTTGAAGAGGCTTCTCTGGGTCTGGTCATAGGCCAGACTCGCCTCGCCATAGAAGGTCTGGGAGGGTTCCAGCGGGGTATAGAAGTCGGTCTTGATATGCTTGGCCGTGCCGAGCGAAGCCTCGGTCAACCACTCGGCTCCCCAGTCATTGACGTTGGTGAGGGTATAGGACATGCCGACGTTGTAGTTGGAGGTATTCTCGAAGTCGTCGGAGAAGCCGAACTGGAAGTTGAGGTAGCCCGGCCCCCAGTTCTTCTCGCTGGCATCCACCACCAGCACGTTCTCCCCGTCGCGCTCCTCCACCTCATAGGTGATTCGGTCGAAGGACTCCAGCGCATAGAGCCGGCGAATGCCCGCCTCCAGGCTCTCGTTGGTCTGGATCTTGTCCGGCCGCACTTTCAACATGGCGCGCACCGTCTCGTCGGAGAGGCGCGACTTGTTGATGATCTCCACCTTGTCGATGAAGTAGGCGGGCTGACCGCTGCGCTCGGCACGGCGGCTCAATTTCTGGTTGCGATAGGCGTTGTACTGCGCCTTGGTGAGCGACAGCCGGTCCAGTTGCAGCGACGCCTTGTCCGCCGCTGCCTCGCCCAACTTGATCCCCTCCGGCATCCGGGTAAAGTCGGCAATCCCCATATCGCCAAACTCGGGGGCGAGCAGGATATCCTTGGGCCCCATCAGCGCCTTCTGCTTGTCGGTGCCGACCTGGGTCATATAGGTAGTGAGTTGGTCAATCATCGCCAACCCTGACTTGAGGGATTCACGGGTGCGCAGCTTGGCGCTGATATCCACCGCGATCACCACGTCGGCCCCCATCGCCTTGGCGACATCGACCGGCATGTTGTTGACGCTGCCGCCATCCGCCAGGATGTGGCCCTCCCACTCCACCGGCTTGAGCGCGCCGGGGATCGACATGGAGGCCTGCATCGCCTTGGCCAGACTACCGTGATCCAGCACGAAAGGCGTCACCGTCTCCATGTCGGTCGCCATGGCGCGGTAGGGGATCGGCAGATCGTCGAAACTTTCCTGCACCGGCAGGTTGGAGGTGGCCCCCCGCAGCAGGCTGGCCATGGATTGCCCCTGAAAGAAACCGTCCGGTAGCTGAGTGGTATCGCCATTCACCCCGATGTCGGTGCGCAGCTGATACTGTTCATTCTGCTGCTTCTTGCGCAGCGACAGCTCGTCACGACCGACCTTGTCCTGATACCCCTTGTTCCAGTCGATGGCGAGCGTCATGCGCTCCACCTCCTCGGCACTGAGCCCCATGGCGTACATGCCCGCCACATAGGAGCCCATGCTGGTACCGACGATGATGTCGACCGGGATCCGTTTCTGCTCCAGCACCTTGAGAATGCCGATGTGGGCCGACCCCTTGGCGCCGCCGCCGCTGAGCACCACCGCAATTTTCGGGCGCTCCCCTGCTGCCGCCATGGCCAGCAGCGGGCAGGCCGCCAGCATCACCAAAAGCAGACGGGTCCATCCCGCACCTAAGCTGCGCATCATATTTTCCATATTATTCAGAGGGTCAGTCACCAAGGATGGCCTCTACTATAAGGGGCCGGGCAGTTAGCGCAACCGTCAATCCGTATCCCGAATGGCCTGCACGCCGGAGGAGCGAGCCACCGCCGCTGTGAGCGCAAACGTAATCCGCAAATAAAGGGTCACCAGCCTCATGGGCGGGGCTGCGCTGCCGCTAATATGAGAGTCGTCAATCCTCAACCTTTTGAGCACCTTTATGCTGGCAACCCTCACGCTTAAACAGAAAATACTGGCTACGGTCACCCTGGCGGTGGTCGTCTCCTGCCTGCTGGTGGGCTACTTCAGTCAACGCTCGGCCCAGCAGCTGATCGAAAACCGGATGTTCGAGCAGGAGCTGCCCAACCTGACCCAACGGATCAGCAAGGAGATCGAGCAGGATCTCCACGGTATCGCCCAGGCTGCCCGTCAACTGGCCACCGACCGCTTCATTCTCGACTGGGTGGATCGGGGCATGCCCAAAGAGCAGGAGCCGATCCTCATCAACCAGCTCAAGGATGTGGCCAACCAGTATGGTCTGGTAACCGCCTCCTTCGCCGATCGCCAGAGTGCCGCCTACTACAACCAGGATGGCTTCCTGCGCAACCTGACCCCGACGCAGGATGCCTGGTTCTATGACTACACCAAGAGCCAGAAGGAGATGACCCTCAGCATCTTCCGCGAGAGCAACGGCGAGGTGAAGCTGTTCGTCAACTTCCAGCAGCTCAACGGTCGCGGGCTGGCGGGCTTTGCCAAATCCCTCGATACCATGGTGACCATGGTCGCCAACTTCCGGCTGGAAGAGAGCGGCATCGTCTTTATGGTCGATGGCAGCGGCAAGGTGAAGCTGCACCCCGAGGCCAACCGCATCGAACGCGATACCCTGGGCGGCATCGCCAGCGGTGATACCGGCAG
The DNA here is from genome assembly GCF_027705695.1 of Aeromonas sp. QDB62. NCBI lineage: Bacteria > Pseudomonadati > Pseudomonadota > Gammaproteobacteria > Aeromonadales > Aeromonadaceae > Aeromonas > Aeromonas sp. QDB62. Next base: position 9,890 of record NZ_JAPDCD010000006.1, read on the forward strand.
CCTGCTGGCCAAACGCCCCTTTGCCGTCATCAACGCCGAAGTCAATGGCGAGCCCATGGTACTGGCCAGCAGCTATATCCCGCTGCTCGACTGGTATCTGGTGGCCCAGGTGCCGCAAGCCGAGATCTATGCCGAGCTGGATCAGACCCGCAACGAGATCCTGATGATCTCGCTGGTGATTGCGCTGGCCATGGGGCTGATGGGCATGCTGCTGGCAGGCTCGGTCAGTCGTCCGCTCAACGAGCTGGCTCGCCTGTTCAAGGAGCTGGGCAGCGGCGATGGAGATCTCACCCAGCGCCTCAAGGTGGAGGGGCGTGACGAGCTGAGTCAGGTCGCCACCGGCTTCAACAACTTCGTCGCCAAGATCCACGGCTCCATCGAACAGGTGGCAGAGAACTCCCGCCAGCTCGCCGACACCGCCAACGAGGTGGCCAACAAGGCGCAGCTGACCCAGCACAACTGTACTGCCCAGCGTGACCGCACCGTGCAGGTGGCAACGGCCATCCACGAGATGGGTGCCACGGTGAGCGAGATCGCCGGTAACGCTTCGCTGGCAGCCGAAGTTGCCAGACAGGCCAACGATCAGGCCGATGCGGGGGCTGTGGTGGTGGCGCAGGCGCGCCACGGCATCGTCGGCCTCTCCGGCGAGATTGAGCAGGTCGCAGGCGTGATCGAGTCGCTGGCGAGCCAGACCGACTCCATCGGCAGCATCCTCGAAACCATCCGCAGCATCTCGGAGCAGACCAACCTGCTGGCACTGAACGCCGCCATCGAGGCCGCTCGCGCCGGTGAACAGGGTCGCGGCTTCGCCGTAGTAGCGGATGAGGTGCGCAATCTGGCCAACCGTTCCGCCGCCTCGACCGCCGAGATCCAGGGGATGATCAACCGCTTGCAGGAGCAGAGTGCCCGCGCCGTCAGCGCCATGGCACAGGGGCGTAACCAGAGTCTGGAGGTGGTGAACCAGGCCGATGAAGCCAACGCCGCCCTCGGCCAGATCACCGCCCATATCACCCAGATCAACGACATGAACATCCAGGTTGCCACCGCCACCGAGGAGCAGTCGAGCGTGGTCGGCGAGATCAACCGCAACGTGGAGGATATCAACCAGCTCACCATGGAGACCGCCGACATCGCCCACCAGCTGACCGAGTCCAGCCGCAGCCTGCAGCAGCTCTCCGGTCAACTCGACAAGCTGGTCGGCAACTTCCGTCTGTAGTCTGTCATCCCACTCCTGAAAACTCACCAGAGGGCGCCGCGGCGCCCTCTGTCATAGCCACGGCAAACGGTGACGCACGGCCATGCAAACGCCGTTATACGCCCCTCGAAATGCCTCATAATCAGGGAAATATGAGGAGGAGTTATGGGCAAGCTGATCGTAATGATATTGCTGGGGGGCGTGCTCGGCGCTTGCAGCAGCGGGCCGGTACGGGTACACGGGGCGGATGTCAGCGTGGACGATACCCGGATCCGGGTCAGTGACGGCAGTGGTGGCTATGGCACCTTCTGCCCGCCGGGGCAGGCCAAGAAGGGGCGCTGCTAACCGGACTCCGAAGGCCAGATAGCAAAAAGCCGCTCATTCGAGCGGCTTTTTTATCCAAGCTGAGAAGAAAATTACTTTTTCTTCTTGGCCTTGGCGTTGGGCAGGTCGGTGATGGAGCCTTCGAACACTTCGGCCGCCAGACCCACAGACTCGTGCAGAGTCGGGTGAGCGTGGATGGTCAGCGCGATATCTTCGGCGTCAGCACCCATCTCGATGGCCAGACCGATTTCACCCAGCAGTTCACCGCCGTTGGTACCCACGATGGCACCACCGATGACGCGGCCGCTCTCCTTGTCGAAGATCAGCTTGGTCATGCCGTCGGAGCAATCAGAGGCAATGGCGCGACCGGAAGCAGCCCACGGGAAGGTGGCGACTTCAAAGTTCAGACCTTGTTGCTTGGCCTCTTTCTCGGTCAGACCGACCCATGCCATCTCTGGCTCGGTGTAGGCGATGGACGGGATCACTTTCGGGTCGAAGTAGTGCTTCTTGCCAGCGATCACTTCGGCGGCAACGTGACCTTCATGCACACCTTTGTGCGCCAGCATCGGCTGACCCACGATGTCACCGATGGCGTGGATGTGCGCCACGTTGGTACGCAGCTGCTTGTCCACCTCGATGAAACCGCGCTCGGTCACGGCAACGCCAGCCTTCTCGGCATCCAGCATCTTGCCGTTCGGCACACGACCTACGGCAACCAGCACGTTGTCGTAACGAACCGGCTCGGCCGGGGCGTGCTTGCCTTCGTAGGAGACGTACAGGCCGTCTTCACGGGCTTCAACTGCGGTGACCTTGGTCTCCAGCATGATGTTGAATTTCTTGGCCACGCGCTTGGTGTAAATCTTGACGATGTCTTTGTCGGCAGCCGGAACCAGCTGGTCGGCAAATTCCACCACGTCGATCTCGGAACCCAGAGAGGAGTAAACGGTACCCATCTCCAGACCGATGATGCCGCCACCGATAACCAGCAGTTTGCCAGGCACGGTTGTCAGCTCCAGCGCATCGGTAGAGTCCCATACGCGCGGGTCATCGTGGGGGATGAACGGCAGCTTCACCGGACGGGAGCCGGCGGCGATGATGGCGTTGTCGAAGGTAACGGTGGTCTTGCCGTCTTCGCCGGTCACTTCCAGGGTGTTCGGGCCGGTAAATTTACCGAAGCCGTTAACAACCTGAACTTTACGCATCTTGGCCATGCCAGCCAGACCGCCGGTCAGCTGGTTGATGACCTTCTCTTTCCACAGACGGATCTTGTCGATGTCGGTCTTGGGTTCGCCGAAGACGATGCCGTGCTCGGCCAGCGCCTTGGCTTCTTCAATCACTTTGGCGACGTGCAGCAGCGCCTTGGAGGGGATGCAGCCCACGTTCAGACAGACGCCACCCAGGGTGGAGTAACGCTCGACGATAATAGTATCCAGACCCAGATCGGCTGCACGGAAAGCAGCGGAATAACCGGCAGGGCCAGCACCCAGTACTACGACCTGGGTTTTGATTTCTTTACTCATCATGACCTCTTTGTCGTTCTTATATCCCCGGACAGCGCAGTCTTATGCCTTCTTTTCGTTGTAAAACAAGGCGGCTGCAGCCGTGAAAAAACGGGGCAAGTTTACGATCATGTTAATGAAATGAGAAGTAAAAAGGGCAGGCTCTGGGCCCGCCCTCTCACTTACAGGACCAGTCGACGAATGTCGGACAACACACCGTTCATGGTGGTGATGAAGCGAGCTCCATCGGCACCATCGATCACGCGGTGGTCGTAGCTCAGAGCCAGCGGCAGCATCAGGCGCGGCGCGAACTCTTTGCCGTTCCACTTCGGCTTCATCTCGGACTTGGAGACACCGAGGATGGCCACTTCCGGCGCGTTGACGATCGGGGTAAAGCTGGTACCGCCGATGCCACCCAGGCTGGAGATGGTGAAGCAACCGCCCTGCATGTCGGCAGCGGTCAGCTTGCCGGCACGGGCCTTCTTGGAGATCTCGGCCAGATCGCGAGACAGCTCCATGATGCCCTTCTTGTTAACATCGCGTACCACGGGCACAACCAGACCGTTGGGGGTATCCACCGCCACACCGATGTGGATGTACTTCTTCATGATCAGCTTGCTGCCATCTTCGGACAGGGAGCTGCAGAAGCGCGGGTGAGCTTCCAGCGCCTTGGCGGCCGCTTTCAGGATGAACACCAGCGGGGTGATCTTCACGTCCGACTTCTGCTTCTCGAGCATCGCGTTCTGCTCTTTGCGGAACGCTTCCAGCTCGGTGGTATCGGCTTCGTCGAACTGGGTGACATGAGGGATCATGACCCAGTTGCGGTGCAGGTTCGGACCGGAGATCTTCTGGATGCGGGTCAGATCGACCTCTTCCACATCACCGAACTTGCTGAAATCGACCTTCGGCCACGCCAGCACGCTCATGCCGTTGCCAGTACCGGTGCCAGCAGCCGGAGCGGACTCGGCGCGCTTGATGGCATCCTTCACATAGGCTTGCACGTCTTCTTTGACGATGCGGCCCTTGCGACCGGAGGCTTTTACCTTGGCTAGGTTGACGCCAAACTCGCGCGCCAGACGGCGTACTGCCGGGGAGGCGTGCACGTAGGCATCGTTGGCAACGAAATCGGTCGCAGCGGCAGCAGCCTGGGCAACCGGAGCCGGAGCTACGGCAACAGGGGCAGCGGCGACCGGAGCGGCAGCTTGAGCAACCGGCGCGGCAGCAGGGGCAGCGCCAGCCACTTCGAAGACCATGATCAGGGAACCGGTGGAGACCTTGTCACCCGCCTTTACCTTGATCTCTTTGACCACACCGGCGAACGGTGCAGGCACTTCCATGGAGGCCTTGTCACCTTCCACGGCGATCAGGGACTGGTCAGCTTCGACCTTGTCACCCACGGCAACCATGATCTCGGTGACTTCCACTTCGTCACCACCGATATCCGGTACGTTGACCTCTTTGGCAGCAGCGGCAACCGGGGCAGCAGCCACGGGCGCGGCGGCTTGAGTCGGAGCAGCAACGGCAGCAGGCGCAGCGCCAGCCACTTCAAACACCATCACCAGAGAGCCGGTAGAGACCTTGGCGCCAGCGGCAACCTTGATTTCGACCACGCGACCGGCGAACGGTGCCGGTACTTCCATGGAGGCCTTGTCACCTTCCACAGCGATGATGGACTGGTCGGCTTCTACCATGTCGCCCACGGCAACCATGATTTCAGTCACGTCCACTTCGTCGTCACCGATGTCCGGTACATGCACATCTTTGCGTACGGCAGCGGCAGGTGCGGCGGCCGGAGCAGCAACCGGTGCAGCCACTTCAGCAGGGGCGGCAGCGCCTTCGGCTTCGAAGATCATGATCTGGGAACCGGTGGCAACCTTGTCGCCCACCTTGATCAGGATCTCTTTGACGATACCGGCAGACGGGGCCGGTACTTCCATGGAGGCCTTGTCGCCTTCTACCGCGATGATGGACTGGTCCAGCTCGACCTTGTCACCCACGGCCACCATGATCTCGGTGACTTCAACTTCATCGGCGCCGATATCCGGCACCATAATCTGTTTGGACATTGTGCTTTATCCTCTTGCGTCGATCCGCGTGGCTGGCTGATACCACCACGCACATCTCGCGTTAACCGTTTTAAAACCTGGCAAGGTCGCGCCGCATGACGGCGCGACCCTTGATCCACTTACGCGTACAGCGGGTTGACCTTGTCGGCATCGATGCCGTACTTGGCGATGGCGTCGGCCACAACCTGCTTGTCTACCTCGCCGCGCTTGGCCAGTTCGGTCAGGGCAGCAACCACCACGTAGAATTCGTTCACTTCGAAGTGACGACGCAGGTTGGCGCGGCTGTCGGAACGGCCGTAACCATCGGTACCCAGCACACGGTAGTTCTCGGTCGGAACGAAGGCGCGAACCTGATCGGCGAAGGACTTCATGTAGTCGGTCGCAGCGATGGTGGCTTCGGAACCCAGTACCTGAGCGATGTAGGGAACACGCGCCTCAGAGGTCGGGTGCAGCATGTTCCAGCGATCCGCGTCCTGACCGTCACGGGCCAGCTCGTTGAAGGAGGTGACGCTGAACACATCGGAACCGATGCCGTACTCACTGGCCAGGATCTGGGCGGCAGTGCGCACGTGACCCAGGATGGAACCACAACCCAGCAGCTGAACTTTCGCCTTGGCACCGGCTACGGATTCCAGCTTGTAGATACCCTTGCGGATACCTTCCTCGGCGCCTTCCGGCATAGCCGGCATGGCATAGTTCTCGTTCAGGGTGGTGATGTAGTAGAACACGTTCTCCGGGTTCTCACCGTACATGCGGCGCAGGCCGTCCTGTACGATCACCGCCACTTCATAGGCGTAGGATGGGTCGTAGGATATGCAGTTCGGGATGGTGTTGGCCAGGATGTGGCTGTGACCATCTTCGTGCTGCAAGCCCTCTCCGTTAAGAGTGGTACGACCGGAGGTCGCCCCCAGCAGGAAGCCACGGGCTTGCTGGTCACCGGCTGCCCACGCCATGTCGCCAATCCGCTGGAAGCCGAACATGGAGTAGTAGATGTAGAACGGAATCATCGGGCAATCGTTGGTGCTGTAAGAGGTCGCAGCAGCCAGCCAGGAGGACATGGCGCCCAGCTCGTTGATACCGTCTTGCAGAACCTGACCCTGCTTGTCTTCCTTGTAGTAGGAGACGATGTCGCGGTCTTGCGGGGTGTACTGCTGACCGTGCGGGCTGTAGATACCGATCTGGCGGAACAGACCTTCCATACCGAAGGTACGGGCTTCGTCAGCCAGGATCGGCACGATGCGCTTGCCGATGGACTTGTCTTTCAGCATCACGTTCAGGGAACGCACGAACGCCATGGTGGTGGAGATTTCGCGCGCCTGCTCGCCCAGCAGCGGACCGAAGGCATCCAGTGCCGGGATTTCCAGCTTGGTGGTGCTTTCGCGCAGACGGGTCGGCAGATAGCCTTTCAGGGCGGCGCGACGGTCGTGTAGGTATTTGTGCTCGGCAGAACCGGCTTCGATCTTCAGGTAAGGCAGATCGGCCAGCTGCTCGTCGGCCACCGGCAGGTTGAAGCGGTCACGCAGGTGACGCACGGAGTCCAGCTCCATCTTCTTGACCTGGTGAGCGATGTTCTTGCCTTCAGCCGCTTCACCCATGCCGTAACCCTTGATGGTCTTGGCCAGAATAACGGTCGGCTTGCCCTTGGTCTGGGTCGCCTTGTTGAACGCTGCGAACAGTTTGCGAGGATCGTGACCACCGCGGTTCAGGGCGAAAATTTCCTCGTCGGTCATGTCTTTGACCAGTGCGGCAGTTTCCGGATAACGGTTGAAGAAATGTTCGCGGATGTAGCCACCGTCGCGGGACTTCATGGTCTGGTAGTCACCATCCACAGTTTCGTTCATCAGCTGGATCAGCTTGCCGGAAGTGTCTTTCTTCAGCAGCTCATCCCACTTGCGACCCCAGATGACCTTGGTGACATCCCAACCGGCGCCAGCGAACAGGCCTTCCAGCTCGTTGATGACCTTGCCGTTACCGACAACCGGACCATCCAGACGCTGCAGGTTGCAGTTGACCACGAACACCAGATTGTCGAGCTTTTCACGCACGGCAACGGTCAGGGCACCTTTGGCTTCCGGCTCGTCCATCTCGCCGTCACCCAGGAAGGCGTAAACGGTCTGCTCGGAGCAATCCTTGATACCACGGTCGGTCAGGTACTTCAGGAAGCGAGCCTGATAGATGGCGGCGATGGGGCCCAGCCCCATGGAAACGGTCGGGAACTGCCAGAAGTCCGGCATCAGTTTCGGGTGCGGATAGGAAGGGATACCCTTGCCGTCCACTTCCTGACGGAAGTTGTCCAGCTGCTCTTCGGTCAGACGACCTTCAGCGAAGGCGCGAGCATAGATGCCCGGGGAGATGTGACCCTGGAAGTAAACCAGATCGCCACCATCCTTCTCGTTGCGAGCACGGAAGAAGTGGTTGAAGCAGACATCATAGATGGTCGCAGAAGAAGCGAAGGAAGACATGTGACCACCCAGGTCCAGGTCTTTCTTGGACGCGCGCAGCACGATCATCATGGCGTTCCAGCGGATGATGGCGCGAATGCGGCGCTCCATCTCCAGGTCACCCGGGTAGTCCGGCTCGTCGCTGGACGGGATGGTGTTGATGTAATCGCGATTTGCCTTGGCAGCCACGTCCACACCGCTTACACGGGCTTTCTCGGCCAACTGTTCAAGGATGAACTGAGCGCGTTGCGGACCCTCTTCACGCAGCAGGGATTCCAGAGAGGCAAGCCACTCCAGCGTTTCTATCGGGTCCACATCGTTCTTCAGGATATCAGACATGGCTGGTTCCTATTTTGTTGTGATTGCACGGCATTGCACGGCGAAAGGCGCAAGCATTCGACAATAAAGCCTTGTGGGATTAGTTTTCCTGCTGACGGATCCGACGCATGGATCGCTGGATCCGGCTGTCTTCCCTCTGCATATCCAACAAGGTGTCCTCGATAAAGGCCAGATGCTCATGACAAGCTGTTCTGGCCCGCTCCGGAGCCCCCGAAAGAATAGCCTCGATCAGATTCGCGCGATGGCGACGTATCTTGGCTACCACTCCCGGGCGGCGATTCAAAATCTCGTTATTCTGCAGAATGTTCTGCTCGAGCATCGGGCTCATGGCCCGCAGCAGGTGCAGCAGCACCACGTTGTGGGACGCCTCGGCCACCGCCAGATAGAACTGGGTCACGGCTGCCGATTCGGCCACCAGCGAGCCCGACTGGCCCGCCTCTTCGATGGCGGTTTGCACCTGACGAATGCGCTCGAAATCAGACCCGGTTCCCCGCAAGGCCGCGTAGTAGGCACAGATGCCTTCCAGCGCATGGCGAAACTCCAGCAGGTCATACCGGGCTTCCGGGTGGGTACTGAGCAGTTCGAACAGGGGATCGGCCATCCCCTTGCTCAGGGCATTCTGCACGTAAGTGCCGCCGCCCTGACGGCGATAAAGCAACCCGCGCGCTTCCAGCCGCTGGATGGCTTCGCGCAGCGAGGGGCGCGATACCTGAAACTGGATGGCGAGTTCCCGCTCGGGAGGCAATTTCTGCCCCGGCTGCAGGCTGCCTTCCAGAATCATCTGTTCCAGCTCGGCGACAATGGAGTCGGCCAACTTGGGTTGCGTAATCTTGCGATAGGGCATGAGGCTACTTTGTTAAATTGGTATTACCAATTTCATGGATGGGGCGAAAATTAGCAGAGCCCTTTTGAAAAGTCCACCCAAAAGATGATCTGAGTCAAGAATCATCCCCACCACTTAAGGGGTAAAACAGGGCAAACATGATTTAGCTCATAGAAAATGGTCTGACCAATATTCTTGACGGCGCTCACAAATAACATTTGCGCAACCGGAGACGAAAATGGCCTGCCAGATCGGCAAGCCATTGATTTTAAAATCCAAACTAAATTTGAATAATTACTTTAGCTGTTTAGCAGCTGCCGGTAGTAATCCCACTGAAAACTGGCTCCGGGATCCGTCTTGCGCCCTGGTGCGATGTCACAATGGCCGACAATTTTTTCATGGGTGATGGCCGGATAGCGCGCTGAGATGGCTCGGGTGAGCCCCACCAGCACCCGGTACTGGGCCTCGGTATAGGGGGTCTCGTCAGTCCCTTCCAGCTCGATACCGATGGAGAAGTCATTGCACGCCTCCCGCCCCTGCCAACTCGATACTCCCGCATGCCAGGCCCGCGCGCCAAACGGCACATACTGCACCAGCTCGCCATCGCGGCGGATCAGGCAGTGGGCCGAGACCCGCAGCTGATGAATACCGGCAAAATAGGGGTGAGCATCAGGGTCGAGCCGCCCCATAAAGAGATCGTCGATAAAGGGGCCACCAAACTCCCCCGGCGGCAGGCTGATACCATGCACCACCAGCAGGGAGATATCGTCCGGCGCGGCCCGTTCGTTGTGATGCGGGGAAGGCACCCGGCGCGCCTGCTGGCACCAGCCAGCGGCATCGATAGAAAGGCAAGGTTGCGAAGCGAGTTGAGTCATCGGCTACTCGAGTTGGCTGATTAATGGCGAAAAGATGAAGAGATGTAATGGACAAGCCAGCACCAACTCACTGAATCAACGGGAAATGGTATGTTAGGCTGAGTCATCTTTCGCTCGATATGGATGGGGTATGCAGCACACGGCACGCTGGATGTGGTTACTGGCCTGGCTCTCTCTGATGGGCCTGCTGACCCTCTATTTTCACTCCCGCAACCAGCCGAGCGTCACCGCCAGCGGCGAGCTGTTGCTGCGGGCCGACCAGAGCGGCCACTATCGTCTGGAGGGTGCCATCAACGGCCAGCCGGTGCAACTGCTGCTCGATACCGGCGCCACCCGCATCACCATCCCGCAGCAGGTTGCCGAGCGCCTCGGCCTGACCGCTCATGGCAGCAGCCAGGTCAATACCGCCGCGGGGCAGATCCGGGTCGGCAACGGCACCATCGAAACGCTGGCGATGGGGCCATTGACCTTGTACGATCTGGCCATCTTTATCAATCCGGCGGCAGACGGTGACGAAGTGCTGGTTGGCATGAACGCCCTCGGTCGGCTGGAGCTGGTTCAAAAGGAGCGGCAGTTGCTGCTCAGACCCTTGCAGGAATAAGGCATGTTTCAACAGGATGTCAGCCGCGCCGTGCGCGCCGCACTACTCGAAGATCTGGGCGATGCCCTCACCACGCTGGACCAACCGGACGCCAGCGCCGATATCACCGCCCAGCTGATCCCGGCTGATAGGCAGGCCAGCGCCCGAGTTATTACCCGTGAATCCGGTATATTCTGCGGCCAGCCTTGGGTAGACGAAGTGTTCGTACAACTCGGCGGCGAGGTGAAGGTGGAGTGGAAGGTGCAGGATGGCGAAGTGCTCTCCCCCAATCAGGAGCTGTTCCGCCTCCATGGTCCTGCCCGCCTGCTGCTGACCGGCGAACGCAATGCGCTGAACTTTGTCCAGACCCTCTCCGGCGTCGCCACCCTCACCGCCCGCTATGTGGCTGAACTGGAAGGCACCGACTGCCGTCTGCTCGACACCCGCAAGACCATCCCGGGGCTGCGCACCGCCCAGAAGTACGCGGTCACCTGCGGCGGCGGCAAGAATCACCGTATCGGTCTCTATGACGCCTACCTCATCAAAGAGAACCACATCCTAGCCTGTGGCGGCATCGCCGAGGCGATTAACGAGGCTCGCCATCTCAATCCGGGCAAACCGGTGGAGGTGGAAGTGGAATCGCTGGCAGAGCTGGAACAGGCGCTGGCGGCAAAGGCCGATATCGTGATGCTCGACAACTTCGACGTGACCATGATGCGGGAAGCAGTCGCCATCAATCGGGGCTGCGCCAAGCTGGAAGTCTCCGGCAATGTGACCCTCGATACTCTGGCCGAATTTGCCGCCACCGGCGTCGATTTTATCTCTGTCGGGGCGCTCACCAAGCATGTACGGGCACTCGATCTCTCCATGCGCTTTATCCAGCAGTGAGATTCACCCCGCAGGCCTGAGCAAACACTCGATATAACCGGATAAACAACTTGCAAAAGGCGCCATAGGCGCCTTTTCTTTAAGCAGGATCCCTCGGCAAAGGAGTGTGATGACGGACCCGCTTCCCCCCATAAAAAAGAGTCGTTAGAAGCCTCTTGTTTTATGATTTATATCATGTTTTTGGTAAATGATAGAAAAGTGGTTAACAAAGGCAGCAATCTCTGTTGCCACCCCTGACAGCTCGGATAAGATACTGACGTGCGGATGGTTTTCTACCGGCACTTCCCAGGAACCAAGGATAAAAGGACATTTGAGATGAAGAAACAATCGGGTTTTACCCTTATTGAACTGATGATCGTGGTCGCGATCGTGGCAATTTTGGCAGCTGTCGCGCTGCCGGCGTATCAGAACTACACCAAAAAAGCCAAGATGACGGAGTTGGTCTCCGCTTCTGGCGCAGCAAAACTTGCAGTTGAAGTTTGTGTTCAGACAAATGGTGTTACAGCTTGTACCGCTGGTAGCTACGGCATTCCGGGCGCAGCACCTTCTCCTGCCGTTTCTACTGGTGTTGAAACTACTGCTGCAGTCTCTGGCAACCAGTACACCATCACATCTGAAGTAAAAGACACAACCCTTTCTCCGCTTGCTGCTGGCGACAAATATGTACTCACAGGCACAGTGCAAAGTACTGGCCAAGTTACATGGGCAGCTGCATGTAAAAACGGCACAAAAGACCTTGATTACTGCCCTGCTAAATAAATGACATCTAGCCCTAACAGCGGCCTGGCGTTAAGCCTGGCCGCCTCTTCACTGATCAGTGAAGAGGACTCCCAGCGCTACCTGAGCCAGGCCAAGGCCCAGCGCAAACCCTTTGTGACCTTTCTGATCGAGAACAGCATCCTCGACAGCAAGGCATTGGCCGATTTTTGCGAGCTGGAGTATGGGGTACCTCTGCTGGATCTTGCCGCCTTCGATTTGGCCGAGATCCCGCAGAAGTTCCTCAATCAAAAGCTGATCGACAAGCACCACGTCCTGCCCATCTACACCCAGGGCCACACCCTCTATATCGCCATGTCGGATCCGACCAATGTGTCGGCACTGGAGGATTTCGGCTTCAGCTTCGGTCTCCATACCGAGGCGCTGCTGGTAGAGGAGAATAAGCTCACCGCCGCCATAGCCAAGCTGCTGGAGAACGAAAGCGACGCCCTTGGCATGGAGGATATCGACGAATCCGAGATTTCGGATCTCGAGGTCTCCGACGAGAACAGTCGGCTGGACGAGAGCGTCAATACCGCCGATGACGATGCCCCCATCGTCAAGTACATCAACAAGATCATGATGGATGCCATCAAGCGCGGCGCCTCCGACCTGCACTTCGAACCCTACGAGTTCAAGTATCGGGTCCGCTTTCGCATCGATGGCATCCTGCACGAGATCGCCACTCCGCCGGTCAATCTGGCCAACCGCTTCTCCGCCCGCCTCAAGGTGATGGCGCGGCTCGATATCGCAGAGCGGCGGCTGCCGCAGGATGGCCGGATCAAGCTGAAGCTGTCGCGCAACAAGTCGATGGATATGCGGGTCAACACCCTGCCCACCATGTGGGGGGAAAAGATCGTGATCCGTCTGCTCGACTCCTCGGCGGCGCGGCTCAATATCGAACAACTCGGCTTTGACGACCGGCAGAAGGCGCAATACCTGCGCGCCCTCTCCAAGCCGCAGGGGATGATCCTGGTGACCGGCCCCACCGGCTCGGGTAAAACAGTCTCACTCTATACCGGCCTCAATATTCTCAACACCACCGAGGTGAACATCTCCACCGCCGAAGATCCGGTAGAGATCAACTTGCCCGGCGTCAACCAGGTGCAGGTCAATCCCAAGGCGGGGCTCACCTTCGCCAGCGCCTTGCGCTCCTTCTTGCGGCAAGACCCGGACGTGGTGATGGTGGGGGAGATCCGCGATCTCGAAACCGCCGAAATCGCCATCAAGGCGGCGCAAACTGGCCACCTGGTGCTCTCCACCCTGCACACCAACTCGGCGGCCGAGACCCTGACCCGGATGATGAACATGGGGGTACCGGCCTTCAACATCGCCTCCTCGGTAACCCTGATCATGGCCCAGCGGCTGGCCCGTAAACTGTGCGATCACTGCAAGGCGCCGGAAGTCGTGCCGGAAGCCGAGCTGCTGGAGCTGGGCTTTACCCCGCAGCAGCTGGCGGCCGGCTTGCGACTGTTCAAACCGGTCGGTTGCAAGGAGTGTTCCGGCGGCTACAAGGGACGAGTCGGCATCTACGAAATCATGCTGATGTCGGAGAACATCGCCAAATTGATCATGCAGGGGGCTAACTCGCTGCAAATCGCCGCAATTGCCCAAAAAGAGGGGATGCGGACTCTGCGTACCTCGGGGCTGGAGAAGGCCCGACTCGGAGTCACCAGTCTGGCCGAGGTCAACCGGGTTACCACCAACTAATTCGCGTGGCGAAACAGTCGCCGCTAATACTCGGTGCGTAGGTTCGATTAGCGCGGCGTAATCGGACATTCGCGCAGGGAAACAGGATTAACGCTACGTCATCGGACGTTTGTGTCATAAGGGCTGGCGCCCGACCCAATTGCAGGATGCAAAGATGGCAACCCTAACCAAGAAGAATAATGCCCCCAAGAAAGTCTTCGCCTTCCGCTGGCACGGGGTAAACCGCAAGGGGCAGAAGGTCTCTGGCGAGCTGCAGGCTGACAGCATCAACACCGTCAAGGCGGAGCTGCGCAAGCAGGGGGTCAACGTCACCAAGGTGGCCAAGAAATCCCAGGGGCTCTTCTCCAAGGGTGGCGCCAAGATCAAACCGATGGATATCGCCATCGTCTCCCGCCAGCTCACCACCATGCTCTCCGCAGGTGTACCGCTGGTGCAGAGCCTGCAGATCATCGCCCGCAGCCACGAGAAGGCCTCGATGCGCGAACTGATGGGCCAGATTGCCGCCGATGTGGAGACCGGCACCCCCATGTCGGAGGCGCTACGCCGCCATCCGCTCTACTTTGACGATCTCTACTGCGATCTGGTGGAAGCCGGTGAGCAATCCGGTGCGCTGGAGACCATCTACGACCGCATCGCCACCTATCGGGAAAAGTCGGAGGCGCTCAAGTCGAAGATCAAGAAGGCGATGTTCTACCCCACCATGGTCATTCTGGTGGCCATCGTGGTGACCTCCATCCTGCTGCTGTTCGTCATTCCGCAGTTCGAGGATATCTTCAAAAGCTTCGGCGCCGAGCTGCCGGTGTTCACCCAGTTTGTCATCGGCATCTCCCGCTTTATGCAGAACTGGTGGTATGTCTTCTTTGGCGGCACCGCCCTTGGCATCTTCCTCTATGTGCGCGCCTGGCGCGCCTCCCAGAAGGTGAAAGACAATACCGACAAGTTCGTGCTCACCATTCCGGTGGTCGGTATGATCCTGCACAAGGCGGCGATGGCCCGCTTTGCCCGAACCCTCTCCACTACCTTCTCCGCCGGTATCCCGCTGGTGGATGCGCTGATTTCGGCGGCAGGCGCCTCCGGTAACTATGTCTATCGCACCGCCGTCATGGCCATCCGCAACGAGGTGGTGGCCGGTATGCAGATCAACGTGGCGATGCGCACCGTCGATCTCTTCCCCGACATGGTGATCCAGATGGTGATGATCGGTGAGGAGTCAGGTGCCATCGATGATATGCTCTCCAAGGTTGCCACCATCTTCGAACAGGAGGTGGATGATCTGGTCGATGGCCTCACCAGCCTGCTGGAACCCCTCATCATGGTAGTTCTCGGGGTGCTGGTCGGCGGCATGGTTATCGCCATGTACCTGCCCATCTTCAAGCTTGGCGACGTGGTAGGCTGATTCATCAGGGCATGGCACCACCGCCATGCCCTCCCCCTCATTTAATGACTGACGGTTGGTTATGACACTTCTTATCGAGCTGGCTCACGGCTTGCCCTGGCTCTACTTCTCGCTGGTTTTTCTCTTCTCCCTGATGATCGGCAGTTTCCTTAACGTGGTGATCCATCGCCTGCCTATCATGCTGGAGCGGGAGTGGCAGGCCGAGTATCGCAGCTACTTCGCCCCCGATGAGGAGGCCACTGCGCCAGAGCGCTACAACCTGATGGTACCGCGCTCCGCATGCCCTCACTGTGGTCACGCCATCACAGCTCTCGAAAACATCCCGCTGCTGAGCTGGCTCTGGCTCAAAGGGCGTTGCCGCGACTGTCAGGCGCCGATCTCGGCCCGCTATCCGCTGGTGGAACTGCTGACCGCCCTGCTCTCGGTGGCTGTTGCTATGGTGATTACACCGGGCTGGAGCACGCTGGCCGCCCTGCTGCTCACCTGGGTACTGGTCGCCCTCACCTTTATCGATCTCGACAAGATGTTGCTGCCCGACCAGCTCACTCTGCCACTGCTGTGGGGCGGGCTGCTGTTCAATCTGGCAGGTGGCTTCGTGCCGCTGGCGGATGCCGTGATCGGTGCCATGGCGGGCTATCTGGTGCTCTGGAGCCTCTACTGGGCCTTCAAGCTACTCACTGGCAAGGAGGGGATGGGCTATGGCGACTTCAAGCTGCTGGCGGCGCTGGGTGCCTGGCTCGGCTGGCAAGCGCTGCCCATTATTTTGCTGCTCTCATCCCTGGTCGGCGCGGTGATCGGCATCAGCCTGATCGCCTTGCACAAACACCATCAGGGCAAGCCCATCCCCTTCGGCCCCTACCTCGCCATCGCGGGCTGGATCGCCCTGTTGTGGGGCGATACCATCACCCGCTGGTATCTCTCTACCCTGCTTTGAGCAAGAGGCCCCCATGTATGTAGTTGCTATCACAGGTGGTATCGGCAGCGGCAAGACCACTATTGCCAATCAGTTTGCCGCGCTGGGTATCGAGGTGGTGGATGCCGATGTGATCGCCCGTGAGGTCGTTGAGCCGGGCACCCCGGCCCTTGCCGCCATCGCCGACCATTTTGGCCCGGATGTGATTGATCCGAGCGGTCAACTCGATCGTCGCGCCCTGCGCGAGCGGGTCTTCAGCAACCTACAGGCCAAGGAGTGGCTCAATGCTCTGCTCCACCCGCTAATTCGCAGCGAAATGCAGCGCCAATGTGCCGTGGCCCGCTCACCTTACTGCCTGTTGGTGGTGCCACTGCTGGTGGAGAACAAACTCACCGGCCTCGCCAACCGGGTGCTGGTAATCGATGTGGATGAAGCCACCCAAATTGAGCGCACCTGCCGTCGGGATGGGGTATCGGCCGAGCAAGCCCGGGCCATCATCGCCGCCCAAGCGAGCCGGTCGGAGCGCCTCGCCGCGGCGGATGATGTCATCGAAAACCACACTGGCAGCGAAATGGCGATTAAAACGCGGATTTTGGCGCTGCACGAGACATATCTGGCAATTGCCTCTCAACAAGCCCGCCAAGTGTGAGTACACTAGGCCGGTTTATGGCTGGCCAGGATTAGGCATGATTTACGATTTTCCCCTCAATGAAAAAAGCCGGACCTATCTTCGTCTGGAGTCCCTGTTTTCCCAGATCCGCGACAATCTGGAGAGTGAACAATCCTGGGCACATATCGCCTTCTTCAAGGGGCTGTTCGATCTGCAGGAGTTGCTGGAGCGTGGTGACCTGCGCGCCGATCTCATCAAGGATCTGGAGCGTCTCGGCCAGCGTCTGAGCCACTGGGCCAGCCTGCCCGATGTCGATCTGGAACAGATCAAGCAGATGCAGCATGAGAGCAGCCAGCTCTCCCGCAACCTGCTCAACTCGCCACGCCCGGGTGCCCGCCTGAAAGAGGATCGTCTGCTCGGCTCGATCCGCCAGCGTTTCTCCATCCCCGGTGGCCTGTGTGCCTTCGATGTGCCACAGCTGCACCACTGGCTCGGTACTCCGGCCATTGCCCGTCACCAGCAGATGCAGGGCTGGCTGAGCGACATCAACCTGCTGATGAATGCCATCACCCTGTTGCTGCGCCTGTGGCGCGAATCAGGCAGCTTCAGTGAGCAGGTTGCCAGCAACGGTTTCTTCCAGGACACCGCAGAGAGCGCCGAGCTTATCCGCATCAAGCTGCCGGGCAATCTGTTCTGCTACCCGACCCTGAGCGGCCACAAGAACCGCTTCGCCCTGCGCTTTCTGCCCACCGCAGAACAGCCGATTGGCGATGTGACGTTCCAGCTCGCCTGCTGCTAAGGAGACATCCTGATGGTCACCAAGGTCAAATGCCCGACTTGCCAAACCGAGCTGGAGTGGGGCCCGCAGAGTCCATTTCGCCCCTTCTGCAGCAAACGCTGCCAGCTGATCGATCTCGGCGAATGGGCCGATGAAGAGAAGCGCATTCCGGGGGAGATCAATCCGGATCTGCTGCCGGAGCCGGAAGAGGGCGATCAGTGGCTATAATCCAGTGGTCACTCACCTCTTTAAAATGAAAAAGGGCCGACGGGCCCTTTTTTCATGCTTGTTGGTTGCTATCGGCTCACGCCAGCAGACCCTGTAGCCGCGCCACAATCGGGCCATTGGCATCGGGGAAGTGGTAGTTGTGCAGCTCTGCCACCGGCACCCACAGACATTCCTGCCCCTCCTTGCCGAACGGTTCGCCGCTGAAACGGGTCACCTTCCAGATATCCAGCAACACCTGCTTCTCGGGGTAGTCGTGCTGCAGCTCCATGAAGGGAGTACAATCCTGCACCCGGATGCCGATCTCTTCCCACAGCTCTCTGTCCAGCGCGGTGAGCAGATCCTCGCCCGACTCCACCTTGCCACCGGGAAACTCCCAGCGATCCCCCTGATGGCGATCGGAGGAGCGTCTGGCGATGAAGATATCGCCCTGTTCATTCTCGATGACGCCAACCGCCACCCAGATCCGCTTTTTCTGTTCCATCTTGTTACCTTTGCACACTATGCCTGACCGCGCCGTTCGATGCGCCCAACCTCCGGCTGGGTGAACGGCCGATGATGCTTGATATCCGATAACCCTTGGTCAGGTGGCGCCACCACAGTGACTTCGCCACCCTCTGACAAAAACAAGGCGGGCACCGGGCCCGCCTTGTCATGGCACTGCGTCGATCAGGTCAACTGACCGTGGCAATGTTTGTACTTCTTGCCGGAGCCGCACGGGCAGGGATCGTTGCGACCGATCTTCTGCTCATCGCGCACGAAGGTGGTGTGACCCTCTTCGCCTGTGGCCTCCTCATCGGCCAGCTGGCTCTCTGCGGCGGCATGGGTGTAGGTGCGTGGAGCGGCTTCCGCCTGCTGGCGCTGCTGCTCTTCCATCGCTTCCACATCGCGCTCCTGCACCTGAACACGGCTCAGGATACTGACCACATCGCGCTTGAGGGTTTCCAGCATCTGAGTGAACAGATCGAAGGATTCACGCTTGTACTCCTGCTTGGGGTTCTTCTGAGCGTAACCGCGCAGATGGATGCCCTGACGCAGGTGATCCATGGCCGCCAGATGCTCTTTCCACAGACCATCCAGAGTTTGCAGCATCACTGCTTTCTCGAAGTTGCGCAGCACCTCTTTGCCGACCAGCTCTTCCTTGTGGGCATAGAGCTTGGTGGCTTCGTCCAGAATGCGCTCGCGCAGCTTCTCTTCATACAGCTTGTCATCTTCCGCCAGCCACTGTTGCAGCGGCAGATCCAGCGCGAAGTCCGCCTTCAGGCGTGCTTCCAGACCCGGCACGTCCCACATCTCTTCCAGAGACTGGGGCGGGATGTACTCGTCGATCACCGCGCCGTAGACGTCGTCACGGATAACATGAATGGTCTCGGAGATGTCGTTGGTATCCAGCAGCTCGTTGCGCTGCTCGTAGACCACCTTGCGCTGGTCGTTGGCAACGTCATCAAACTCCAGCAAGCTCTTGCGGATGTCGAAGTTGCGACCTTCCACCTTGCGCTGGGCATTTTCGATCGCCTTGGTGACCCACGGGTGCTCGATGGCTTCGCCCTCTTCCATGCCCAGCTTCTTCATCATGCCGGTCACGCGATCGGAGGCGAAGATCCGCATCAGGGTATCTTCCATGGAGAGGTAGAAACGGGAGGAACCCGGGTCACCCTGACGACCGGAACGGCCGCGCAGCTGGTTGTCGATACGACGGGATTCGTGACGCTCGGTACCGATAATGTGCAGACCACCGGCGGCCAGCACTTCATCGTGACGCACCTGCCAGGCGGCTTTCAGCTCGGCAATCTGCTCGCTGGTCGGGTTTTCCAGCTTGGCAATCTCTGCCTGCCAGTTGCCGCCCAGCACGATATCAGTACCACGACCGGCCATGTTGGTGGCGATGGTGACCGCACCAATCTGGCCAGCCTGAGCGACGATCTCCGCTTCCATGGCGTGGAACTTGGCGTTCAGCACCTTGTGCGGAATGTTCTCCTTGGTCAGGATGCCGGAGAGCAGCTCGGAGTTCTCGATGGAGACGGTCCCCACCAGCACCGGCTGACCACGGGAAACGCAACCACGGATATCTTCGACGATAGCGGCATACTTCTCGTTGGCGGTCAGGTAGACCAGATCGCCCATGTCCTTGCGCACCATCGGCTTGTTGGTCGGGATAACCACGGTATCCAGGCCATAAATCTGCTGGAATTCAAAGGCTTCGGTATCTGCAGTACCGGTCATCCCCGCCAGCTTGTTGTAGAGACGGAAGTAGTTCTGGAAGGTGATGGATGCCAGCGTCTGGTTCTCGTTCTGGATTTTCACCCCTTCCTTCGCTTCAACGGCCTGATGCAGACCATCGGACCAGCGACGACCCGGCATGGTACGACCGGTGTGCTCGTCGACGATGACGATTTCGTCTTTCTGGACGATGTAGTCCACGTTGCGCTCGAACAGAGTGTGAGCACGCAGACCGGCGTTGACGTGGTGCAACAGGCTGATGTTGGAGGCAGAGAACAGCGAGTCGTTCTCATCCAGCAGCCCCTCTTTCTTGAGCAGCTCTTCCACGAAGATCTGGCCGTTTTCAGTCAGCAGGGCCTGACGGTTCTTCTCGTCCACCGTGTAGTGACCGTCGCCGGTGTACTCTTCAGTGTCTTCCTTATCCTGCTTGACCAGCAGCGGGATCAGCTTGTTGACGCGAATATAGAGCTCGGAGCTGTCTTCGGCCGGGCCGGAGATGATCAGCGGAGTACGGGCTTCATCGATAAGCACCGAGTCAACTTCATCCACCAGCGCGTAGTTGAGCGGACGCTGGACGCGCTGCTCCGGCGAGAACGCCATGTTGTCGCGCAGGTAGTCAAAACCGAATTCGTTGTTGGTACCGTAGGTGATGTCGGCGGCGTAGGCGTCACGCTTCTGGGACGCATCCATGCCGGGCACGTTGCAATCGACGGTCATGCCAAGGAAGGCGAACAGCGGACGGTTAGCTTCCGCATCACGCTTGGCCAGGTAGTCGTTCACCGTTACCACGTGCACGCCACGGCCACTCAGGGCATTCAGGTAAGCTGGCAGGGTTGCGGTCAGGGTTTTACCTTCACCGGTCTTCATTTCCGCGATGCGGTTGGAGTTCAGCACCATGCCGCCGATCAGCTGCACGTCGAAGTGACGCATGCCGAACACCCGCTTGGAGGCTTCACGCACGGTCGCGAACGCTTCCGGCAGCAGCTGCTCCAGGGTCTCACCCTGCTCGATACGCTGACGGTATTCGGCCGTTTTGGCCTGCAACTCGGCATCGGACAGAGCCTCGAACTGCGGCTCCATGGCATTGATCTGTTTTACAATTTTGCGCAAAGCCTTGAGCGTTCTGTCGTTCCGGCTGCCGATAATCTTGGTAAGCAGTGTGCTAATCATGGGTACCAACTATTTCTGGTTATAAAAGCGTTCCGTCACTGGAACTGAAGAAAAAAACCTAACCCCGGCTGGCACTGAGAAAGCGTGCGGGGTTGACCTGACGACCGTCTTTCAACACTTCGTAATGCAGATGGACCCCGGTCGCGCGACCGGTACGTCCCATCAAGGCAATCTTCTGACCCTGATCAACCAGGGTGCCCACCTCGACCAGCAACCTGGAGTTGTGGGCATAGCGGGTGACCAGGCCATTGCCGTGATTAATCTCCACCATATTGCCAAATTCCGGATGACGGCCCGCCCAGCTGACAATGCCAGGCCCGGTGGCCAGAATCGGGGTTCCGGGTTTGCCACGGAAATCGACCCCTTTGTGCATCTTGGCACGCCCGTTGAACGGATCGACCCGTCCACCAAACCCGGACGAGACCCAAACTCGCTCCTGTTTGACTGGCGTGCCGGAAATAAAACCGGCATCGGTGATATGGTGATTCATGATGAAAGATTCAAGTACCGACAGCTGCTCTTCGCGGCTGCTGAGCTGCTGGCTGAGGTGTTTCATCGAGGCTTGCAGCTCGTTGAGGCTCACTTCCAGATCTTCATCATAAGAAGGGCCGCCCATCGGGGGCAGCTCTTTGAAATTGAACTCGTCGGGATCGAGATCGGCCTGCTCGGTCAATCGTTCGCCGAGGGCATTGAGACGGCCAAGCTGGCCCTGCATGGTGCCCACCTGAGCAGCCAGCATTGCCAACTGTTCACGGGCTTCGTCGCCACTCTGGTCGACGGACTGCTGCTCGGCAACGGCAAGCGCCACTTCCAGCGCCTCCATTTTCTGGTGCCAGCTCTGCCAGAGCCAACCACCACCAAGGGCCAACAGGGAGAAGAGAATACCGCCGACCCAGGCCAGACGTTGTTTGGGCAGGTGCAACTTGCGTCGCTGCTTGCCGTGGAGGATCAGGGTAATGCTCATAGAACTAAGTCTGCTCGGTCAGGTGCGGCCAGGAGCCTGCACGGGAAATAAAACCGGGAGATAATCGGTATTAAAGGATGGAGTAAACAAATGACGGAACGTCGGTGCGGAGAGAGGACCGACGTTCCGTTGCACAGCTATCAGGCCAGAACCAGACCGTTATCGTAGTAAGCGATAGGCGCTTTGTCGCCCTCACCCTCGAAGGTCACCAGTTCCCAAGCCTCCTGCTCGGCCAGCAAGGCACGCAGCAGCTTGTTGTTCAGGGCATGTCCGGTCTTGTAGGCACGGAACTCACCGATGATGCTGCGGTTACACATATAGAGGTCACCGATCGCGTCCAGCATCTTGTGCTTCACGAACTCGTCCTCATAACGCAAACCGTCTTCGTTCAGCACCCGATAGTCGTCCAGTACCACGGCGTTTTCCAGGCTTCCGCCCAGCGCCAGGTTCTGGGAACGCAGGTACTCGATATCACGCATGAACCCGAAGGTACGGGCACGGCTGATCTCTTTCACGAAGGAGGCACCGGAGAAGTCCAGTACGCAACGCTGATTGCGCCCTTCAAACACCGGATGCTGGAAATCGATCTCGAGATCCATCTTGAAGCCGTTGCGATAGGGGTGGAATTCCGCCCACTTGTCGCCGTCTTCAACCCGGATGCTCTTCTTGATCCGCACAAACTGCTTGGCCGCATTTTGCTCACGGATCCCGACTTCCTGCAGCAGGTAGATAAAGGGATGCGCACTGCCGTCCATCACCGGGATCTCGGGCGCGTCAACCTCGACATAGAGGTTGTCGATCCCCATCCCGGCCAGCGCGGCAGAGAGGTGCTCAATGGTAGAGACACGGACACCGGCTTCGTTGACCAGAGCGGTACAGAGCACGGTATCGCGCACCTGATCGGCATTGGCTGGCAGCTCCACCACAGGATTCAGGTCGGTACGCAAGTAAACGATCCCTGTGTTCACAGGCGCCGGACGGAACGTCATGGTGACTTTCCGGCCCGAATGCAGGCCGACACCAGTCGCCTGTACACTCGTTTTCAAGGTTCTTTGTCTAATCATGGGTGTACCCTAAACAGCTTAAAATCCGGACCAGATGGTCGTTGGCAGGCCATCTTAGCACATTCCTTGAACAACAAACAAACAAGAGCCATAAGAGGCTTAGTCAGCTTGCTTGCGCAGGAACGCCGGAATATCCAGGTAATCCGGTTCGCGACGAGCTTGCGGCTCGGCGTTGACCACCTTGGCCGGGGCTTCGTCCATCACACGGCCTTGCATCATGTCGCTGACCAGCGGCTGACGTACCGGGCGCTCTTGCACCTGGCTGCTCTTGACCAGTGTGATGTCCGGCTTGCGCTCGGCACCGATACCGGTCGCAACTACGGTCACACGCAGTTCGTCGTGCATTTCCGGGTCGATGACGGTACCCACTACTACAGTGGCGTTCTCGGAAGCGAAGGCCTTGACCGCGTTACCCACGGTTTCGAACTCTTCGATGGTCATGTCCATACCGGCGGTGATGTTGACCAGGATGCCACGGGCACCAGCCAGATCCACGTCTTCCAGCAGCGGGCTGGAGATGGCTTTCTCGGCAGCTTCTTCGGCACGGTCATCACCGGAGGCGGAACCGGTACCCATCATGGCGGTACCCATTTCACGCATCACGGTACGCACGTCCGCGAAGTCGACGTTGATCAAGCCCGGACGGGTGATCAGCTCGGCAATGCCCTGTACCGCGCCAAGCAGCACATCGTTGGCCGCCTTGAAAGCGTCCAGCAGGGAGATGCCGCGACCCAGCACCTTCAGCAACTTGTCGTTGGGGATGGTGATCAGGGAGTCGACGTTTTTGGAGAGCTCTTCGATACCGTGCGCGGCGAAGCCCATCCGCTTCTTCCCTTCAAAGGAGAACGGCTTGGTGACGACGGCAACGGTCAGGATGCCCATCTCGCGTGCCACTTCGGCCACGATCGGCGCAGCACCGGTACCCGTGCCACCACCCATACCGGCGGCGATGAACACCATGTCGGAACCGGTCAGCAGCTCACGCAGCGCTTCGCGATCTTCCATGGCCGCATCACGACCCACTTCCGGATTGGCGCCGGCACCCAGACCCTTGGTGATGCCACCGCCGATCTGCAGGGTAGTGTTGGCACTGGAGTTACGCAGTGCCTGGGCGTCGGTGTTGACGGTAATGAACTCAACACCCTCAATATTTTGACGAACCATGTGCTCGACAGCGTTACCGCCGCCGCCACCTACACCGATCACTTTAATGACGGCTTCGTCAGTGTGGCTATCCATAAATTCAAACATGTTGTCTCTCCGCTTTATTTGCCTGACTCAGCAAAATTCTTAGAACTCGCCACGCAGCCAGTTGCTAACCCGTTTGACCAGGCCACCGACGCTTGCCTTGGCGGCATATTCTTTGTTGCTACCTGTGGCTTGATGGGTGCGGCCATATTGCAGCAACCCGACCGCAGTCGAGTACACCGGTGCCTGCACGTAATCACTCAAACCACGTATGTTCATGGGCTCTCCCACCCGGACCTGGCTCTGGAAGATCTGCTCTGCACACTCCACAATGCCTTCAATCTGGGCAGCGCCGCCGGTCAAGACCACACCGGCTGCCAGCTGATGCTTGACCCCCTGCGCTTTCAACTCGCTTTGTACCCGCACCAGCTCATCATTCACCATGGAGAGCAACTCGGTGTAACGGGGCTCAATCACTTCAGCCAGCGTCTGCCGTTGCAGGCTGCGCGCCGGACGACCGCCGACACTGGGTACTTCAATATTGTCTTCCTTGCTGACCAGACGGCCGAGGGCGCAACCGTAGCGCACCTTGATCGCTTCCGCGTCGAGCGGCGGCGTGCCGAAGGCGTAGGCGATGTCGCTGGTCACTGTGCTGCCAGCGTACGGGATCACCTTGGTGTGGCGCAGGGCACCGCCGGTAAACAGCGACATGTCCATGGTACCGCCACCGATGTCCACCACGCAGACACCCAGCTCCTTCTCGTCTTCGGTCAACACGGCATAGCTGGAGGCCAGCGCGGAGAAGATCAGTTGATCCACGCGCAAGCCGACCTTCTCCACACATTTCTCAATGTTGCGGGCCATGTCGTTGTGGCAGGTGATCAGGTGAACCTTGGCCGCCATCCGCACACCGGAGAGGCCAACCGGATTCTTGATCCCTTCCTGATAATCGATGGCAAACTCCTGAGGCAGCACATGCAGCACCCGCAGCTCGTCGGAGAGGCGAACCGACTTGGCGGTGTGGATCACGTTGTCCACATCCTCCTGGGTCACCTCTTCATCGGAGATGGGCACCATACCGGTCTCGTTGCGGCAGTCAATATGCTTGCCGGACAAACCCAGATAAACCGAGCTGATCTGGCAGTCGGCCATCATCTCGGCCTCTTCCACCGCGCGGCGCAGTGACTTGACCACGGAGTCGAGGTCATTGACCCCGCCCTTCTCCATTCCGCGGGAAGCGTGACTGCCCATACCGATGACGTTCAGTTCACCGTCCGGCAATACTTCCCCGACCAGAACCGCCACCTTGGTTGTGCCGATATCCAGTCCGACAATCAAATTCCTATCTGCGGTGTTGGTCATGCACTTTCTCTTCGCTCTTCTTCCAGCCAACTGCCATTCCGGTGTCATATCGAAGATCCACGTAGGCAACTTGCGCACGGGGTTCGATGACCGGGAAGGCATCGATAAACCGCTGCAACCGGAGCGCAATGTCATTGCGTCCCAGGAACAGCTTGATATTGCCATCCAGGGTCAGTTCCCAGGCATGGCGAGGGGTCAGATTCACCCCCAGCAACTTGTATCCCTTGGCAGCCAGTTGCGACTCGTACTGCCGACTCTCTTTCAACACCCGGGCGGCCTGATCATCCGGCCCTGACAGCTGCAACAGCGGCGTCTTGACCCGATCCGGGGCACTGAATACCGTGCCCCTGGTGTTGACAAAGCGGTTGCCATTCCAGCGCGCCGCCACATCTTGTTCCGTGAGGTAGATCTTGATCTTGTTCGGCCACTTCTTTCGTACCGAGACCTGAGCTACCCATGGCAGGGCATTGAGCCGTGCCTGCAATTCGTTGACGTCCAATTCGAAGAAGTTGCGCAGCTCGGCGCCATCCAGCACGGCCATCCGCAGCTCTTCGGTTTGCAAATACTGATGTTGCCCCTGCAGCAACAGCTCGCTCATGGGCAACCGGTTGGCATCTGTCAGCCAACCTTTAACGTCCAGCGCCGTCCGGTAGCAGCCCCATATCACCAGCAGGAAAAATACTACGCCTGCGATGAAGCCACCCTTGGTGCGCCCCTGTGCCCTTGCCTCCACCCGATCGTTCCCCGTGTAACGCGCTAATCCGGCCTTTTGACAGACCGGTTCGCCATTATATAGGCCCCGGCTTGGCGGTCAAAATACTCATTGGGCCCTCAGGCGCCAGATTTCATGCTATCTACGCTCAATTTCATCTCTCCGAGACGACGGGCAAGCGCCCCGACGTTCCCGGCGCCTTGAGTCAGCACCAAATCCCCCTCGCCAATCAGGTCGGCCAGCACGGCTGGCACGTCATCTGGCGTGGCGACGAAGATGGGTTCAAGGTTGCCGCGCGAGCGAATGGAGCGGCACAGTGCTCGTCCATCTGCGCCTGGGATCGGTTCCTCTCCGGCAGCATAAACCTCCAGCATCACCAGCACGTCAACCTTGGAGAGCACATCGGCGAAGTCCTCGTAGAGGTCGCGGGTGCGGGTATAACGGTGCGGCTGGAACACCATCACCAGACGTTTCTCGGGCCAACCGGCACGGGCGGCATTGATGGTGACCTTCACTTCACTCGGGTGGTGACCGTAATCGTCCACCAGCATCGCCTTGCCGCGACCGGTTTCAAACTCGCCATACTGCTGGAAGCGACGGCCGACCCCTTCAAATTTGGCCAGCGCACGGATGATGGCCTCATCGCTGACACCGTCCTCGGTCGCGACAGCTATCGCCGCTGCGGCGTTCAATGCGTTGTGAATACCCGGCAAATTGAGGGTCACCTGCAGCTCACCCGCCTCTTTGCGGCGAACCCGGAAGCAGCTGTGGTTGGTGGTCTGGACAAAATCCAGCACCTGCACATCCGCATCGTCAGAGAGACCGTAGGTCAGGGTCGGGCGGGCAATCTCGGGCAACATGCCACGGATCACCGGATCATCGATGCAGACCACCGCCAGTCCGTAGAAGGGCAGGTTGTGCAGAAACTCGATGAAGGTGGCCTTCAGCTTGGAGAAATCACCGCCGTAGGTGTCCATGTGATCCGCTTCGATGTTGGTCACGATAGAGACCATCGGCTGCAGATGCAGGAAAGAGGCGTCGCTCTCGTCCGCTTCGGCGATCAGGTAGCGGCTGCTGCCCAGCCGGGCATTGGTACCGGCACTGTTGAGCAGGCCACCGATGACGAAGGTCGGATCGCGGTCGGCTTCGGCATAGATGCTCGCCACCAAACTGGTGGTGGTGGTCTTGCCGTGAGTACCGGCAATGGCGATGCCGTGACGAAAACGCATCAGCTCGGCCAGCATCTCGGCGCGGCGCACGACGGGGATCCGCAGTTCGCGGGCGGCCAGCAGCTCAGGGTTGTCCTGCTTGATGGCGGTAGAAACCACCACCACGCTGGCACCCTCGACGTGTTCGGCACTGTGACCGACAAAGATGTGCGCGCCCAGTCCGGCCAACCGTTCGGTCACGGCGTTGCGAGCCAGATCCGAACCCGTTACCTGATACCCTTCGTTGGCAAGCACTTCGGCGATCCCGCCCATACCGGCACCACCGATGCCGATAAAGTGGATGCGACGCACGCGGCGCATTTCGGGGATCACAGTACGCAGTTTTGCCAGTTCAACCTTGGTCATAATCGTCTCTTTAGTCTGCCGCAGGCCATGTGCCGTCAAAGCGCGGCTGCACGGCGGCATCAATACATACAGGTACAAGGCTGCACGGTGTCACCGCTGCAACCTTGCTCATCAATCTTTACCACTCTGCCCGGTTGCGAGCTGTTTGCACTCATCGGCAACCCGCTCGGCCGCATCGGTAATGGCGACGCGACGAGCCGCTTTCGCCATGTTAAACAGGGTCTCCCGGCGGCCAGCCAGCCAGGTCAGGCGCGCCGCCAGTGAGGCGGTATTCAGCTCGGACTGGGGCAAGAACTCGGCCGCACCGCCGTCGACCAGGGTCAGGGCGTTACGGGTCTGGTGATCATCCACCGCATGGGGCAGCGGCACGAAAATGGCAGCCACACCGGCGGCAGCCACTTCGGAAACGGTCAGGGCACCGGCACGGCAGACCACCAGGTCGGCCCAGGCGTAGGCGCTGGCCATATCCTTGATAAATTCGCTCACCTCGCCATTGATGCCGTGTTGGGCATAGGCAGCAGAGACAGCCTCGGCATTGCCCTTGCCACACTGGTGACGCACTTCAATGGGCACACCGGCAGCCGCCACCGCAGCAGGTACTTGCTCGTTGAGCACCCGGGCACCCAGACTGCCACCGACGATCAGCAGATGCAGTGGCTCGGCTCCACTGCGCAGTTGCGGATCCGGCAGGGCGACCACTTCGGGACGCACCGGATTACCTACCACGGCGGTGCGACGGCTCGGCGCGAAGGCGCCCGGAAATGCCATCAGCACCCGCCTGGCGATACGCGCCAGCAGCTTGTTGGTCATGCCGGCAGCAGCATTCTGCTCATGGAGCAACAACGGGATGCCGGAGAACCAGGCCGCCACGCCACCCGGGCCAGAGGCAAAACCGCCCATACCGAGCACCACGTCAGGGCGAACGGTCTTGAGTACCTGACGTGCCTGCAGGATCGATTTGACGATGCGATAGGGCGCCACCAGCAGTCGCTTGATGCCGTTACCACGCACTCCCTGAATATCGATGAAGGAGATGGGATAACCGTGGGCGGGCACCAGCTCCGCCTCCATCCGGTCGGCAGTGCCGAGCCAGTGGACAGTCCAGCCCTGGGCCTTCAGGCGATCGGCCACGGCCAGACCGGGGAACACATGTCCACCGGTACCACCTGCCATCACCAACAGAGTCTTGCTCACTAAACCTCCCGCACGCGCGCCTGGGCTGTCGCCTGACGCAACTCAAAATCGATTCGAATCAACATGCTCACCGCCACCGCCATGATGATGAGACTGGAGCCACCGTAACTGACCAGCGGTAGGGTCAAGCCCTTGGTCGGCATCATGCCGCTGGCCGCGCCAACGTTGACGAAGGTCTGGAAGCTGAACCAGATGCCGATGCCGATGGCCAGATAGCCGTCATAGAGCCGCTCTGCCACCAGCGCGCGATGCCCCAGCTTGAGCGCCTTGATCGCCAGCGCAAAAATCAGGAACAGGGCGCCCAGCACCCCGACGTAACCCAGCTCTTCGCCGAGGATCGCAAACACGAAGTCGGTGTGCGCTTCCGGCAAGTACTCCATCTTCTGGATGGAGTTGCCAAGCCCTTCACCAAACCAGCTACCACGACCAAACGCCATCAGCGACTGGGTCAACTGGTAGCCGCTGCCGAACGGATCGGCCCAGGGATCCATAAAGGAGGTCACCCGCCGCATCCGGTAGGGCTCGACGATGATCAGCATCACCACCGAGCCGAGGCCCGCGCCGATCAGGGTCAAAAACTGCCCCAGTCGGGCACCGGCCAGAAACAGCATGCCGAACGAGGTGACGAACATCACCACGGTGGAACCCAAGTCCGGCTGCAACAGCAGCAAGACCGCCAGCACCCCGAACACCGCCAGCGGTTTCAGGAAGCCGATCCAGGCTTCGCGCACTTCGCTCTGACGCCGCACCAGATAACCGGCCAGATAGACAAACAACGCCAGCTTGCCAAATTCCGCAGGCTGCAGGTTGAAGGGGCCGAGCGGCAACCAGCGCACCGCACCGTTGACGTTGCGACCAACCAGCAGCACCAGCACCAGCATCAAGATCGCCAGCAGCAGCATGGGGCCGTTGTGCTGTTGCCAGCGCGCCATCGGCACCTGCAATACAAACCAGGAGATACCGAGCGCCATCACCAGAAACAGGGCGTGACGCTTCACGAACATGAAGGGGTCATCCCCCAGCGCAATCCCTTCGGGGATCGAAGCAGACGCAACAATGACCACCCCGACCGCCATCAGGGAGAGCGCCAGCAGTACCAGCTGCCGATCGTAGAGACCGGCAGGACGCGCCGGTAACAACCAGCGCTGGAACAGACCTGCTGCTGCGCGAAGGGCGTTCATAGTGCCAGCACCAGTTCAGCGGTAAGGCGATCACCGCGAACCTCGAAGGATGTGAAGAGGTTAAGCCCGTTCAGGCTGGCAAGGTAGGCGTTCATAGCATCTGTACCATCTCGGTAAAGCGATCGCCGCGCACCTCGAACGACTTGAACTGATCGAGGCTGGCACAGGCTGGCGCCAGCAGTACCCAGTCACCGTGCCGGGCATCGGCAGCCGCTTTGGCAACCGCAGCGGCCAAGTCGGCCACCCGTTCGGTCTGCTCGCCCAGTGCCAGCAGCACCTCGGCATCCTGACCGAAGCAGTACATGTGATCGATCTGGTTGCCCAGCAGCGCCTGGATCGGGCCAAAATCCTGCCCCTTGCCCTGACCACCGGCCAGCAGCAACAGGCGTCCCTTGACCGACTCGCGCACACCGGCAACGGCAGCTAGCGTGGCGCCCACGTTGGTGGCCTTGGAGTCGTTGATCCAGCGTACCCCGTTCACCTCGCGCACGAAGCGGGCACGATGGGGCAAGCCCTCGAAGCGGCGCAGCACGGTGAGCTGCGCAGCGCGGGGAATGCCGACCGCATCGCACAGCGCCATGGCGGCAAGGGCATTGGCCTGATTGTGGGCGCCGACAATCTTCATCTCATCCACCGCCAGCAGCGGTTCGCCGTGCAGGGTCAGCCAGTAGCGGCCATCCAGCAGGCAGCGGCCATAGCCATTGCAGTCGAGACCAAAGCTCTGCCACACCTGACCCACATCGGGCAGGGTCTGTGCATCGTCGCGATTGACCAGAATGTGTTTGGAGTGCTGATGGATCTCCATCTTGGCGGCGCGATAGTCGGCCATGCCCTGATAGCGATCCATATGATCCTCACTGAGGTTTAACACCACGGACGCGGCAGCACGCAGGCTGTAGGTGGTCTCGAGCTGGAAACTGGAGAGCTCCAGCACGCAGAGATCCATCGGCTGCTTGAGCAACTCCAGCGCCGGTGTACCGATATTACCGCCCACTCCGACCTTGAGCCCGGCTTCGGCAATCATCTCGCCCACTAGCGTGGTGACGGTGCTCTTGCCGTTGGAGCCGGTGATGGCGATGACCGGGGTCTGGGTCTCGCGGACAAACAGCTCGATATCGCCGATGATCTGCACGCCACGCTCGGCAGCGGCTTTCAGTTCGGGGGTCGCCAGCGCGATACCTGGGCTCGCGACGATCATGTGCGCCTGCTTGAGCAGTGCCTCATCGAGGCCATGGATCAGCTCCACCTCCGGCGGCAGTTGATCCTTGCCGGGCGGGTTGGCGCGGGTGTCCATCACCAGTGGCGTGACGCCACGGCCAAGGAAGTAATCGACACAGGAGAGTCCGGTTTTGCCCAATCCGATGATGATGACCATGGCCTTACCTCACCTTCAGG
Source organism: Aeromonas sp. QDB62 (assembly GCF_027705695.1). Classification (NCBI taxonomy): domain Bacteria; kingdom Pseudomonadati; phylum Pseudomonadota; class Gammaproteobacteria; order Aeromonadales; family Aeromonadaceae; genus Aeromonas; species Aeromonas sp. QDB62. The sequence continues at coordinate 41,332 of NZ_JAPDCD010000006.1, forward strand.
GTGGCAAGACCCAGCAGCACCAGCACGAGGGTGATGATCCAGAAACGCACGATAACGCGCGGCTCCGGCCAGCCCTTCTTCTCGTAGTGGTGATGGATCGGCGCCATGCGGAAGATCCGCACGCCGCGCAGCTTGTAAGACCCCACCTGCAGGATCACCGAGACAGTCTCCATCACGAAGACACCGCCCATGATCACCAGCAGGAACTCCTGACGAACCAGCACGGCGATGGTGCCGAGCGCGCCGCCCAGCGCCAGGGAACCTACGTCCCCCATGAATACCTGCGCCGGATAGGTGTTGAACCAGAGGAAACCCAGACCCGCCCCGACGATGGCGGTACAGACGATCACCAGCTCGGAGGTATAGGGCACGTAGGGAATGTGCAGGTAGTTGGCAAAGTTGACGTTACCGGTGGCCCAGGCAATCAGGGCAAAGCCCCCTGCCACCATCACGGTCGGCATGATTGCTAGGCCGTCGAGACCGTCGGTCAGGTTGACCGCGTTGGAGGTTCCGACGATGACAAAATAGGTCAGCACGATAAACATCAGACCAAGCTGCGGCATCACATCCTTGAGAAAAGGCACCACCAGCTGGGTCTGCCCCTCATGGGTCGCGGTGGCATAGAGGAACACCGCCACCGCCAGCGCTACCGCGGATTGCCAGAAGTACTTCCAGCGCGCGATCAGACCGTCGGTATTCTTGCGCACCACCTTCAGGTAGTCGTCGGCAAAGCCGATGGCGCCGTAGGCTCCGAGCACGAACAGCACCAACCAGACATAGGGGTTGTCGAGGCGGCACCAGAGCAGTACAGACGTGAAGATCGCAGCAATGATCATCAGGCCCCCCATGGTCGGGGTGCCACGCTTGCTGAGGTGGGACTCGGGACCGTCGTTGCGGATCACCTGACCGAACTTCAGGATCTGCAGGCGACGAATGAGGCGCGGCCCCATCCAGAGGGCGACCCCCAGACCGGTAATGATCGACAGGATGGCGCGAAACGTCAGGTAGGAAAAGACGTTGAAGAAGGTGAAGTGCGGGGTGAGCAGTTCGGCCAGCCAGACTAGCATGTGGCTGACTCCTGATGGCCTTTGACCATCTCGACGATATCTTCCATGCGGGAGCCACGGGCACCCTTGACTAGAATCGAAATTTCCTGATGTGTATTTATCATTTGCGCAAGCACTTCAAACAACGACGCCTTGTTATCGAAATGTCGGCCAACCGCGGCATCTGCGGTATGGCGACTATCTTCCCCCACTGTCAGCACGGCATCCAGACCGCGCTCGCGGGCATGACGGCCAACCCGGGCGTGTTGCTCGGCAGACTCCTCACCCAGTTCCCGCATATCACCGAACACCAGTACCTTGAAGCCGCCCATGGCGGTCAGGGTATCGATGCCCGCCAGCACGGATTCCACGCTGGCATTGTAGGTATCGTCCACCAGGGTCAGACCGCCCCAGCGCTGCACGCAGAAGCGTCCCTTGACCGGCGCCATCTGCTCCAGCCCCGCCTTGACACAGGCGAGGGATGCACCGAGGGCCAGACAGCCCGCGGCGGCAGCCAGCGCATTGGCCACGTTGTGGCGACCCGGGATCGCCAGAGTCAGGCTCAGCTCGCCCTGCGGGGTCACCATCACAAACTCGGCGCAGCCTTGCTCGTTGAGCACCATGTCGCGCGCGTGGAACGGCTGGCTCTGATCTTCGATGGAGAAGGCGCACTGAATGCCGCGTTCCCGCCACTTCGGCCAGAATTCGTTGTCGGCATTGACGATGGCGGTGCCACCCTCGCTCAAGCCCTCAAAAATTTCGCTCTTGGCGTGGAACACCCCTTCCAGCGAGCCGAAGCCCTCCAGATGTGCCGCTGCCACGTTGTTGATGATGGCGGCATCGGGTCTGGCCAATGAGGTGGTCCAGGCGATCTCGCCCGGATGGTTGGCACCCAGCTCCATCACCGCAAACTTGTGTTGCGGCTCGAGGCGCAGCAGGGTGAGCGGCACGCCCACCTCGTTGTTGAAGTTGCCAGCGGTGGCCAGCACTTCCCCTTCGTTGCGCAGGATGGCGGTCGCCATCTCCTTCACCGTGGTCTTGCCGCAGCTGCCGGTAATGGCCAGCACTTTCGGATTGATGCGCTCGCGCACCAGCTTGCCGAGTCGGCCCAGCCCCTTGAGGCTGTCGGCCACCACCAGCTGAGGGATGGCCAGCGGCAGTTCACGCTCGACCAGCAGGGCAGAGGCCCCTGCCTGAACGGCCTGCTCGCAAAAATCGTGGGCATCGAAGCGCTCGCCGCGCAGGGCAACGAACAGGGCACCCGCGCCCAGAGTGCGGGTGTCGGTACTGACGACGGTGATCTCGCCATCGTTACCAATCAGACGGGCATCGAGTACCTGCGCCAGCTCGGCAAGCCTGAGGGTCATCATTTGAATGACTCCAATAATGTGTGCAAGGCGGCCGCGACGGTTTCCCGGTCGCTATAGTGCCGCTTGTCGGTTCCAATGATCTGATAATCCTCGTGACCCTTACCGGCCACCAGGATGATGTCCTGTTTGCTCGCCTGACCGATGGCCAGCTCAATCGCCTTGACGCGGTCGTGCTCCACCTGCACCGCAGCAGGATCGCGAAGACCCGCCACCATGTCGGCCATGATCCGGGCCGGCTCCTCGGTACGGGGATTGTCGTCGGTCAGGATCACGCGATCCGCATACTGTTCGGCCATGGCCGCCATCATGGGGCGCTTGCCGCGATCGCGGTCGCCACCGCAACCGACCAGACACCAGAGCTGGCCTGTGCAGTGCACCCGCAGGGCCTGCAATGCCTTTTCCAGCGCATCCGGGGTGTGGGCGTAATCGACCACCGCCAGCGGCGTATCGCCACCGCCGAAACACTCCATGCGACCGGTCACCGGCTGCAATTGAGGCGCTGTTGCCAGCAGCTCGTGGAAGTCGTAACCGAGCACCAGCATCACGCCCATCGCGGCCAGCACATTGCTGACGTTGAAGCGCCCGAGCAAGGGGGCGGATAATACACCATTCCCCCAGCTGGAGTTAATCTGCGCGCGAAAACCTTGCTGGTGAAAATCGAGCTGCTGCGCCGTTAATTGACGGCCAGAATGGTGTTCAATCGGGCCGTCCACACTGAAGGCCACCGCTGCCGGGTATTTTTCTAGCCAATTGGCACCCAGCTCGTCATCCCGGTTAATCACCGCATTCGACTCATCGACCAGCTGCAGTAGCTGCTCCTTGGCGGCGCCATAGGCTTCCATGGTGCCGTGGTAGTCGAGGTGATCCCGGCTCAGGTTGGTGAAGACGGCGGCGGCAAACGGCAGCGCGGCGACACGGTGCTGCACCAGACCATGGCTGGAGACCTCCATCGCCACCAGATCCGCCCCCCGCTCTTGCAGCGCAGCCAGATTGGCTTGCACCTGCACGGCGCTACCGGTGGTGTTTTCCGCTTCGATCAGATTGCCAAACAGACCGTTGCCGATGGTGCCCATCACGCCCGCTTTGCCACCCAGCAGGGTGCGCCAGTTGGCGACCAGCAAAGCGGTAGTGCTCTTGCCGTTGGTGCCGGTGATCCCGACCAGCGCCAGTTTTTTCGCTGGCTGGTCGTAGAAATACCCGGAGAGCGCAGAGAGGTGAACGGGCAGATCCCGCATCCCGATACAGGGAACGGAAACCGCTGGCGCGATAAATTCACCATCCTCCTCAAACACAACAGCGGCCGCTCCCTGAGCCACCGCCTGTTCGATAAACCGTCTGCCATCCACCTGATGACCACGAATGGCCACGAAGAGTGAGCCGGGGCCGACCCGCCGACTATCGAGCTGGATATCGGTCAGGGTGAGCGCCGGCGCCTGGATACCGAAGGGGCGCAGTAATACATCAAGTGCGCGGGACAAGAGAGGCCTCCGTACGGGCAAGTTTGGTGGGCACCGCTGGCGGCACCGCATCGGGACGAATATTGAAGAGCTGCAGCACCCCGCCCATGGCCTCTGCAAACGGTGGGGTCGCCACGGCGCCGCCATAATAGGCGCTGCCTTTTGGCTCGTTGATCACCACCACCATGACGAAACGGGGATCACTGGCGGGCGCGAAACCGGCAAACCAGGCCATGTAATCCTTGCCATAGCCACCGGCGACGGCGACCTTGGCGGTACCACTCTTGCCGCCGACCCGATAGCCCGGGATCTTGGCTTTCGGAATGGCGTTGTCGACCACATACTCGAGCGCCTGCAACATGGCAGAGGCGTTGTTGTGATCGATCACCTGCTCACCCTTGGGCGGCGTAGTCACCTTGACGATGGAGAGCGGCACCCGTTTGCCCTTGTTGGCCAAGGTGGCATAGGCAGAAGCCAACTGCAGCGGGGTGACTCGCAGGCCATAACCGAACGAGAGGGTCGCCCGCTCGATATCGGACCAGCGACGGCGCTGAGGCAGCATGCCGCTGCTCTCACCCATCAGCCCGCTACCGGTATCCATGCCGAAACCGAACATGCTGAGGGTGTTGATCATCTCCTGCGCCGGCATCCGCAGCGCGATGCGCGACATACCGATGTTGGAGGAGTAGCGCAGGATGTCGTAGAGGTTGGTCGCCTTGTGGATACTGACGTCCTTGATCTGCTTGGCCCAGATAAAGAGCGGCCCGCCCTGGATGGTGTCTTTCCAGCTGGTCACGCCAGCCTGCAAGGCACTGAGCAAAATCAATGGCTTGATGGTAGAGCCCGGCTCGTAGGTATCGGTCACCACCCGGTTGCGCACCCGGAAGCTCTGATACTGGCCGCGGTTGTTCGGGTTATAGGAGGGGGTGTTGACCATGGCGAGCACTTCACCGGTCTTGATATCCAGCATCACCATGGAGCCGGAGGTCGCCTTGTTCTCGTCGGTCGCCCGCTTGAGCGCGCGGTAGGCCAGTGCTTGCACCCGCTGATCGATACTGAGTTGCAGATCGTTGGCGTTCTTGCCCTCTTTGACAAGGCCAAGCCGCTCGATGACCCGCCCCTGACGATCCTTGCGCACCCGCATCTCGCCGGGCGTCGCAGTCAGCCACTCGTTGTAGCTGCGCTCAATCCCTTCAATACCGCTGCCATCGATATTGGTCACCCCCACCAGATGGGCGCTGATCTCGCCGGTCGGGTAGAAGCGGCGCGCTTCGGGACGCAGGTAAATGCCACCCAGCTTGAGCCCCTTGATATATTCCGCCACGGCAGGGGTCACCTGACGCTGCAGATAGACGAAGCGCTTGCTGGGGTTGGCGATGCGGTGTTTGAGGGTATTGATGTCTAGCTTGAGCACGGCGGAGAGCGCCAGCCAGGCTCGCTCATTATTGATGGCACCGGATTCGTGGACGGTCTTGGGATCGGCCCAGACTGCTTCGACCGGCACCGAGACCGCCAGCTGCTCGCCGTTGCGATCGGTGATCATGCCGCGCACCGCCTGGGTGGAGGTGGTTCGCAGGGAGCGCATGTCCCCCTCCTGACGCAGACGATCCGGATTGATCACCTGGATCCAGGCCAGACGCAGGATCAGACCCACAAACGCGATGCCGATAAACACCGCAAGCGTGCGAAAGCGCCACGGATAGATCGATGGCGCTTTGACAGTCGCTTTGGCAGCTTTGGCTGTAGCCTTGCGTTTCATGGTTGGGTAATTACCTTCTCGGTGGTCACCAGCGGACGACCCATCTGCAACTTGTCCATCGCCAGACTCGCCACCCGGGAGTGTTCAGCCAGAGTGCCCTGCTCCAGCAGCAGATGGCGCCATTCGATATTGAGGCGATCCTCTTCCGCCATCAGATCGTTCTGCTGGGCCGTCAGACCTCGGGTCATGTTGGTCACCAGGATCACGGCAAACGCGGTCACCAGCACGGCGACCGACAGAAAAATCTGCAGCTTGTGCCGCCAGAGATCGGCAACGATCTCCTTGGCCAGATGAACACGCACTTCGCTCATCGCTTACTCCGCCAGCCGTTCGGCAACCCGCAGCACCGAGCTGCGTGACCGGCTGTTTTCAGATACTTCATGATCAGAAGGCTTGAGTGCCTTGCCGACCGACTTCAATTTGCGACCGCCAGCGAGCTGGGCTTCGGTCAACGGAATGCCGTAAGGCACTTCCGGCCCCTTCTCGTGCTTGCGGATGAAATGCTTCACCAACCGGTCTTCCAGCGAATGGAAGCTGATCACCGACAGACGGCCATGTGGTGCCAATACTTCCAGCGCACCGTTGAGCGCGGTTTCGATCTCGTCCAGCTCGCTGTTGATATAGATGCGAATGGCCTGGAAGCTGCGGGTTGCCGCATGCTTGCCCTTCTCCTTGCTCGGATTGACCCGGGCAATCATCTCCGCCAGTTGACGGGTACGCACATAAGGCTCGGTCACGCGGTCGTGCACGATGGCGCGGGCGATCTTCTTGGCAAAACGCTCCTCACCGAAGGTCTTCAGCACCCAGGCGATGTCATCCACATCGGCCTTGGCCAGCCACTCGGCGGCGCTCTGACCGGAAGTGGGGTCCATTCGCATATCGAGCGGACCATCTTTCATAAAGCTGAAGCCGCGCTCGGCATCATCCAGTTGGGGTGAAGAGACCCCCAGATCCAGCAGGAAGCCATCCACTTTGCCCAACAAACCGCGCTCATCCAGATAGGAAGCGATGCCGGAGAAGGGACCATGCACGATTTCGAAACGGGGATCCTGGATCTTGGCTGCTTCGGCGATCGCCTGCGGATCGCGGTCGATGGCGATCAGGCGGCCATTGGGACCAAGGTGCTGCAGGATCAGACGAGAATGACCACCACGGCCAAAAGTACCGTCGACGTAGACACCGTCCGGCTTGATGGCCAGACCTTCAACGGCTTCGTGCAGCAGCACTGTGATGTGTTCAGCGGCTTGGGTCATTTATAAAGAGAAATCCTGTAGTCGTGGTGAGCTTGCCCAATCGTCCCCGGGCAGACCCAAGATGTCGTCATTGACCTGTTGTTGCCAGCGGGCTTCATCCCACAACTCAAACTTGTTGAGCTGGCCCACCAGCATGATTTTCTTGTCCAGCCCCGCATGGTTGCGCAGTGGCTGACTGAGCAGCAGACGGCCATTGCCATCCAGCTCGCATTCGGTTGCATGTCCCAGCAGCAGTCGCTGCAAACGGCGCTCTTGCGGATTCATGCTGGAGAGGGTCTTGAGCTTGCGCTCGACCTCTTCCCATTCAGTCAGGGGATAAAGCAGCAGACAGGGATGGGCAATATCGATGGTACAGACCAGCTGGCCGTCGCTTTCATCGCGCAGCCAATCACGAAATTTGGTCGGAATAGCCAGCCGCCCTTTACTGTCCAGGCTGATAGCATGAGCGCCACGCAACAAATTGCAGTCCCTGAAGGTGAGTGAGCAGGCAGATTGCCCCTCTAAAAACCACTTTAATCCACTTTTCCCCACGTTGAAGTTTAAGGACGTGCAGGGGGCTTTTCAAGCAAGGAGATGGGACAGAGGGAACATATTGACGCAGCATTTGCATACTGCGGATTGAGTGGGTTGATTTTCCACAAGTTATTTGGCGTTAAACTCTGGTGATTAATTGAAATAAGTGAATGAACTGAGAACAGACACAATATGCGGGTGCGAACAGCCATCCGGTGTCCTATCACTATCTATCGCTGCCATTGCGCTAAATACGAGACTATTCGACTGATTTAAAACATATAATTTCATTCAACATGGCGAGGGCGTTGTTTCCCAAATCGATGCAGCTTGAATGGAACTAACTGAGGACTCGGTGATCTGATCACCACCATCCCCTTCAAGTCTGCATCATGGGCACATCGCTTCACCCCATCACCAACTGGCCTAAATACAACAGGTCTCTGATTAACCGTGGTTCACTCACCTTCTGGGTTGATGCCGAGGCCATGAGCAACTGGTTTCACCACGACCATCATGGGCGGCAGGGCCGCAGCCAGCTTTACACTGACCAGACCATCTGTACCTTCCTGATGCTCAAGGGGATTTTCAACCTCACTCTGCGGGCCACTCAGGGACTACTCGACTCCCTGTTCGAGTTGATGAACGTACCGCTTTGTGCCCCCGATTACAGCTGTGTCAGCAAGCGAGCACGCACAGTGATGGTCGCTTATCGACAGCCCCCAAAGGGGCGCATTACCGACTTGGTTATCGACTCAACCGGGCTGAAGGTGTTTGGTGAAGGCGAGTGGAAGGTCAGAAAACACGGCGCTGAGAAGCGGCGGGTCTGGCGCAAGTTACATCTGGCAGTAGACCCGGTGAGCCACGATATCGTGGCGGCGGAAGTCTCGCTGGAGAATGTCCATGATGCCGAGGTGTTGCCGACCTTGCTCAACCCACTGCGGCGCAAGCTGGGACGTGTTTATGCGGATGGTGCCTATGACAGCAAAGCCAGCCATCAGCTTATCTCGCACAAAGGGGCGACAGCCTGTATTCCGCCTCGTAAAAACGCTGGGTTATGGGAAAAGGGACATCCAAGAAATGAGGCGGTGCTGGTAATGCGCAAGGAGGGGCTAGTGCACTGGAAGAAGATGTCGGGATATCATCGGCGCTCGCTGGCAGAGACGGCGATGTATCGGTTCAAGCAGTTGATGACGGGCAAAATCAGTCTGCGTAACTACAACGGCCAAGTGGGAGAGATCATGGCCTACGTGTGTGCGATGAACAAACTGAATGCCCTTGGTCTGCCTGTCAGAAAGCCCCGAGTGTAGCTGTCACCTGGGGCTGGGGAAGTTGTGGCTTGATGGTTGATTTGGGAAACAACGCCCATGGCGAGACAAAAAATATCCGACCAACGAAGCCATATTTTCTCATGCATAAAAAAGAGCCCCGCGATAAATCGCGGGGCTCTTCGGAATGAGGTCGGAGTCGGCCTGTAAGCCGGGTTCTGTACCGGGTTGCCCCGGGTAGCAATCATTCCTCTAGGCCAGCAATCGCTCGCTGGCTCAAGCAACCTACCCGCCCCCAACGCGGGCCGCGCCAATAGGGGCCTATTTGGTCTTGCTTCGGGTGGAGTTTACCGTGCCACGAACTGTTGCCAGTCGCGCGGTGCGCTCTTACCGCACCCTTTCACCCTTACCTGATCCCTTGCGGGCCATCGGCGGTCTGCTCTCTGTTGCACTGGTCGTAGGCTCGCGCCCCCCAGGCGTTACCTGGCACCCTGCCCTATGAAGCCCGGACTTTCCTCCCCTCCGCCCGTCTGTCCCGAGGGACACAACGACGAAGCAGCGATTGCCCAGCCAACTCCGAGCGCGGATTATAGCCTTGCGATACACACGGGGTAAACCGGCAATTCCCGTTTACAGCCATTTATCGCGCTTTGACCCCCGTTGACAGGCTGAATGCTTGCCGGTACGGGGGATTGCACAGGTCAGAAAACAGTCTGCTGGCCTATTTCATCGGCTCAATAGTGCTCGAGACCGTATTTGTAGAGGGCATTTTTCTTCACGCCGTGGATCTCGGCGGTCAGGGCAGCCGCTTTTTTCAGTGGCAGTTCGGCTACCAGCAGCCCCAAAGTGCGGATCGCCTCGGCAGGCAGATCCTCTTCATCTTTCGAGGCGCCAGCCACCACCAGCACGATCTCGCCGCGGCAGCGGTTGTCATCCTCACCGAGCCAGGTCAGCATTTCAGAAGCAGGCAGACCGTGGATCGACTCAAAGGTCTTGGTCAGCTCGCGGCACACCACCACCTGACGCTCGCCGAGAATGCGAGCAATCGCTTCCACCGTATCCTTCACCCGGCGTGGCGATTCGTAGAACACCAGCGAGCGGGTGTCTTCGATGACCGCTTGCAGACGATCGTCGCGTCCCTTGCTCTTGGCGGGCAAAAAGCCTTCGAAGGCAAAGCGATCGGTAGGCAGACCGGCGGCGCTCAAGGCGGTGATGGCGGCACAGGGGCCGGGCAGCGGCACCACCTTGACCCCGGCTTCACGACAGCGGGTGACCAAGTGATAACCGGGGTCGCTGATGAGCGGGGTGCCGGCATCGGAGACCAGCGCAACACTCTTGCCCTCTTTGATCCGGCCGATCAGCACATCGGCCTTCTGCTGCTCGTTGTGATCGTGCAGGGCAAAGGTCGGCACCGAGATTTGGTAGTGGCTGAGCAGGATACCGGTATGACGGGTATCTTCGGCTGCCACCAGATCGACACTGCGTAAAATGTCCAATGCACGCTGGGTGATGTCCGCCAAATTGCCGATCGGAGTGGGGACTATATACAGGGTTGGGATGTCACTCATGGGATCTCCGAGTGCCCCGACAATTGTGTCGCCATATTGGCCCGTTTACACTATGGGGAACTTCAACACTGGTCGGGGAATGAACTTGAACCGGGTTACAAAGCAGCTAAGTGTATCACGACTCTTCGGCATCATACTCGCGGCAGTACTGCTCGCCGCCTGTGCGTCGGAGCCCAATCAACCGTCAGGGCAGTCAGGCATGCCCTCTGCGTTCTCCAATCTGACCAAGAATGCCCAGTGGTATCTTGAGCAGGTGGACCCGGCCAAGCCGGCTGAAGCCTTTACCTGGCAGATGCTGGCGGCACGCAGCTATCTGGCGCTGGGCCAGGCCAAACCGGCCTCGGCACTGTTCCAGCAATTGCAGAAGCAGGCCAAGGAGCCCACCCAGAAGGCGCAGCTGCAACTGCTGCAAGCCCATCTGTTGCTGGCGCAGGGCCACGCCAATCAGGCGCTGATCCTGCTGGAAGGCAAACCCGAGGTGGTGCTGGATGCCGATACCCAGAAGGATTGGTATCGCCAACGCGTGGTGCTGCAGCTCGACATCAACAACAAGTTTGGCGCAGCCAAGTCGTTGATTGCACTGGAGCCCTACCTCAATCAGAGCGAGCAAGCGACCAACCATCAGCAGATCTGGTCGTTGCTCAAAAGCATGACCCCCTCCACCCTGCAAGCGCTGGAAGAGGCTCCGGCCCCTGATGTGACCACCGGCTGGCTGCGACTGGCGGCACTGGTCAACGAGTTTGGCGCCCAGCCAAACCTGCTGGCCCGCCAGCTGGCAGGCTGGAAGCGCGACTTCCCCAACCATCCGGCTCAGAAAGATATGCCGGCAGGATTGGGCGATCTGGCTACCACTGCCAGCACCTCGGTGCAGCAGATCGCCGTGCTGCTGCCCCTCTCCGGCAATCTGGAGCCGCAGGGCGCCGCTATCCGCAACGGTATGCTGATGTCCTACAAGGAGAATCAGGGGCAATTTACCCTGAACTTCTACGACACCCAGAGCAAGTCGACCGGCGATCTTTACAAGCAGGCGATTCAGGAAGGTGCGGACATGATCATCGGCCCGCTGCTGAAAGATCGGGTCGAGGAGCTGCTCAAGGCCAATCCGACCGTGCCGGTGCTGGCGCTCAACGAGCTGGACAAGCCGATCGTCAACGATACCACCTACTACTTCTCCCTCTCTGCCGCCGCAGATGCCGCGCAGGCAGCCCAGTACCTTTACACTCAGGGCTACCGCAAACCTCTGCTGATCGCCGCCCAGGGGCGGATCGGTTACAGCAGTATCAAGGCGTTCGAGCAGAGCTGGGCCACCCTGAGCCAGGATAAGCCGGTCGTTGCCACCTTCGGTGCCCGCAACGAAGTGCAGGGGATGGTCAAGAATGCCCTGAGCGGCCGCTCTACCGCCCGTGCAGGTGAAGTGGTGCAACTCTCTGATGCCGCTCCGCGCAGCATCGATGCGGTTTACGTGGTGGCCAACAGTCTGGAAACCCGGATGATCAAGCCCTACGTGGATGTCTCGGTCAATCCGATGGGCAGCCTGCCCATCTACACCAGCTCCCGTGGCTACGACAGCGCCGCCACCGAGGTCGCCTCCGAGCTCAACGGCATGCATATCGCCGATATGCCGCTGCTGCTTGGCGGCTACGAGAAACAACGCGAGCAGATCGCCCTGCTCTGGCCGCAGACCCAGGGTGACCTGCTGCGGCTCTTTGCCATGGGCTACGATGCCGTCAGCCTGGCTGAGAACCTGCAGCAGATGCGCAAGGTGGGTGGCATGCAGCAGGCTGGCATGAGCGGTCAGCTGAGCGTGGATGCCCAGGGCAATATCGTGCGGATGCTGAGCTGGGGGACTTACCAGAACGGCAAACTGGTCGACGAGAACGCCGTTCAGCAGCTGGAGGAGCCCTCCAATGAAGGAACTATGGAAACGGATGCGCCAGCAGTTGCCGAGCCTGTTCCCCTCACCGATGAGCAAGGGACAGCACTTTGAACAAGTCGCTGAACGCTGGTTGCAGGCCCGGGGCCTGCAACCGGTAGCGCGCAACTACCGCTGTCGTGGCGGTGAAATAGATCTCATCATGCACCAGGGCCAGACCCTGGTGTTTGTTGAGGTGCGCTACCGGGCCACAAGCAGCCATGGCGGGGCCGCCAGTTCGGTCACCCGCAGCAAACAGCACAAGATCATGCTGGCAGCGCGCCACTATTTGAAGCAACATGCCATCAACGAGGCCAATCAGGCCTGCCGATTCGATGTGATTGCGTTCGAGGGTGACCAGCCAGCCTGGATCCAGAACGCGTTTTAAGAGGACCCTATGACTGACCGCATCAAAGAGAACTACACCGAAAGCATCCAGACCAAGATAGCCGCCGCCGAGGCGCTGCCGGATGCCATCCATACTGCAGCCCAGATGATCACCATCTGCCTGCTCAATGGCCACAAGGTGCTGGCATGCGGTAACGGTCCTTCTGCCGCACTGGCGCAACTGTTCATCTCCGAGCTGGTCAACTGCTACGAGACCCAGCGCCCCTCCCTGCCCGGCATGGCCCTGACGCCCGACATGGCGACCATCAGCGCCATCGCCACCGATCACGGTTTTGAAGAGGTCTACGCCAAGCAGATCCGCGCACTGGGCCAGCCCGGCGACATTCTGGTGGTCATCACCACCTCCGGCCACAGCCGCAGCCTGATCAAGGCTGCCGAGGCCGCCCTCTCCCGCGACATGACCATAGTGGTGCTGAGCGGGGGGGACGGTGGCGAAATGGCTGGTCTGCTCGGTCCGAATGATGTGGAGATCCGCGTGCCATCCGCCCGTCGGCCTCGCATTCTGGAAGTGAACCTGTTGACCCTGCACTGCCTGTGTGATCTCATCGACCAGACACTTTTCCCGCAACAGGAAGATTGAAACCATGAAAAAGCACACTATCCTGCTCGGTCTGCTGGTGAGCACCCTGCTGCTGCAAGGCTGCGCAGCCGTGGTTGTTGGCGGCGCCGCAGGGACCGCCAAGGCCTCTGGCGATCGCCGAACGCTGGGCGCACAGTGGGATGACCAGACCATCGAGCTGAAAGCGGCCAATCTGCTGGCCGACAACAAACCGCTCAGCGCAGCCAGCAAGATCAGCGTCTATAGCAACAACGGCCGCGTGCTGCTGGTCGGCCAGACACCTTCTGACGTTTACAAGATTGAGGCAGGCAAAATTGTCAGTCGCATCGAAGGGGTCCGCCACGTCTACAACGAGTTGCGCCTCGGCCAGCCCGCCAGCTTCACTACTCGCAGTAATGATTCCTGGATCACCTCCAAGGTGAAGGCCGACATGTTCGGTACCAAAAACTTCGACAGCACCAAGGTCAAGGTGGTCACCGAGAATAGCGAGGTGTTCCTGATTGGTCTGGTGACGCGTCAGGAGGGGGAACAGGCAGTGCAGATTGCCCGCCACGTTGAGGGCGTGAAGCGCGTGATCAAGGCCTTCGAGTTCGCCCAGAACTAAAACCACGCGGCATAAAAAAACGCAGCCAATCGGCTGCGTTTTTTATTTGATCACTTTCAGGGTCGGACGACCGCTGGGGCGCGGCGGTTCCGGCTCAGGCTCCACCGGCGCTTCGGCCTGTTCCAGCCAGATGTCGTAACCCGGCTCGGGCGGGAACATGGTGCCCACGCCGTTCTCCCGGGCATGGATAGCCAGCACGGCCGCCATCGGGATATAGACCTGCTGGGATACCCCGCCAAAGCGGGCGCTGAAGCTGATGGCCTCATTATCCATATGAAATTGCATCACGGCACGAGGCGCGATGTTCAGCACTATCTGCCCATCCTGGGCAAACTGCATCGGCACCATCACATGGGGAATGTTGACGTTGACCACCAGATGGGGGGTCAGGTCATTGTCCAGCAACCAGTCAAAGAACGCCCGTAACAGTTACGGGCGGCTCGGTGTCATTGTCGGTTCCATGCTCATACGCCAGAACGGATCTCGCGCTCGGCTTCGGTCAGAGAGGCCTGGAAGGATTCACGCTCGAACAGACGAACCATGTAGGCCTTCAGCTCTTTGGCACCACGACCGGTCAGGTCGATGCCCAGGCTCGGCAGACGCCACAGCAGCGGAGCCATGTAGCAATCCACCAGACCGAACTCTTCGCTCATGAAATAGGGCATTTCACCGAAGATCGGCGCGATGGCCAGCAGGTTGTCACGCAGTTCGTTGCGTGCCGCTTCAGCATCGGTACCGGCCATGATCTTGTCGGCCAGGGAGTACCAGTCCAGCTCGATGCGGTGCATCATCAGACGGCTGTTACCACGAGCAACCGGGTAAACAGGCATCAGGGGCGGATGCGGGAAGCGCTCGTCCAGATACTCCATGATGATGCGTGAGGTATAGAGTGCCAGCTCACGATCCACCAGAGTCGGTACAGAGTTGTACGGGTTCAGCTCGGCCAGCTCATCCGGCAGATTGGCTGGGTCAACCTGGCAGATATCCACGCTAACACCCTTCTCCGCCAGGACAATACGCACCTGATGGCTGAACATATCGTTGGCACCGGAAAACAGCGTCATTACCGAACGCTTATTGGCAGCTACAGCCATTGAACCCTCCCGTCATAAAAAAGCAGAAACGGCAATGAAGCATCTTGGTCTTCATTGCCGTGCATTATATTACCCGGATCTGGTCGCTTAGTGAACGTCGCGCCAGAATTCCTTCTTCAACAGCACAGTGAAGATGAAGAAGATCACGATGAAGCCAAGCACCCAGAAGCCCATACGTTCACGCTCCTGTTGTACCGGTTCAGCCGAGTAGACCAAGAAGTTTACCAGATCCAGCACCGTCTGATCATACTCTTCGTTATTCATTTCACCATTGCCATCAGATTTGATGCTGACAACCTGATGGGTTTCCACGCCATCGACCGTGTGAGTGGCAAACTCGGCACGGGGGGTTCCCTGCAACGGCTCCAGTACATGGGGCATGCCCACGGACGGGAATACGGCGTTGTTCACCCCGAACGGACGGGTTTCATCCACATAGAAGGAGCGCAGATAGGTGTAAATCCAGTCAGCACCACGCACCCGGGCAACCAGCGTCAGATCGGGAGGCGGCGCACCAAACCACTTGGCGGCATCCTTCTCCGAGACCGAGTTTTCCATCAGGTCACCAATCTTGGCGCCATTGACGATCAGATTGTCAGCCATCAGATCGGCCGGGATCCCCAGATCCTCTGCCACCCGGTTGTAACGCTGGTACTGGGTGCTGTGGCAACCAAAGCAGTAGTTCATGAAGGTGGCGGCGCCACGCTGCAGAGAAGCCTTGTCGCTCAGGTCATAGTTGGCCTTGTCCAGATGCACGGCCCCGGCATTGGCAAACACCAGTGACGGCAGCAGGGTCAGCACTGCAAATATTATTCTTTTCATTTAAATGTCACCCTCTCCGGCAGCGGCTTGGTGCTTTCGTTCTTGCTATAGAAGAACAGCAGGACGAAGAACCCGAAATAACCCAAGGTACAAATTTGGGCAATCAGCGTCAGAGTCGGCGTCGACGGCAGCACCCCGAGGATCCCCAGAATCACGAAGCACACCACAAACTGGGCAATGTTCAGCTTGTGCAGTTTGCTGCGATAGCGCACCGAGCGCACCTTGCAGCGATCCAGCCACGGCAGCAGGAACAGCACCACAATGGAGAGACCCATCATGATGACGCCAAGCAGCTTGTCCGGCACCGCCCGCAAAATGGCGTAGAACGGCGTGAAGTACCACACAGGCGCGATATGTGCCGGGGTTTTCAGCCCGTTGGCCACTTCAAAGTTCGGCTTCTCGAGGAAGTAACCCCACATATCCGGCTTGAAGAAGATGATGGCGCAGAAGAAGAACAGGAAGCCCGCCACACCGATCATATCCTTGACGGTGAAGTAAGGGTGGAACGCCACAGCATCCAGCGGCCAGCCGTTTTCGTCCTTGTGCTTCTTGATGTCGATGCCATCCGGGTTGTTGGACCCCACCTCATGCAACGCCAGAATGTGCATGGCAACCAGCATCACCAACACCAGCGGCAATGCGATGACATGCAGCGCGAAGAAGCGGTTCAGGGTCGCACCGGAGATGACGTAGTCACCGCGGATCCACAGGGTCAGATCGTCACCGATGACCGGAATGGCGCCAAACAGCGAGATGATGACCTGAGCACCCCAGAATGACATCTGGCCCCAGGGCAGCAAGTAGCCCATGAAGGCTTCCGCCATCAGCACCAAGAAGATCAGCATACCGAAGATCCACAGCAGTTCACGAGGCTTCTGATAAGAGCCATAGATCATGCCGCGGAACATGTGCATGTAGACCACGATGAAGAATGCAGACGCGCCGGTTGAGTGCATGTAACGCAGCAGCCAGCCGTACTCCACATCGCGCATGATGTACTCCACGGAGGCAAACGCACCTTCCGCAGAGGGGTTGTAGTTCATGGTCAGCCAGATACCGGTGATAATCTGGTTGACCAGCACCAGCATGGCAAGCGAGCCGAAGAAGTACCAGAAGTTCAGGTTCTTCGGTGCCGGATACTTGGCCATATGGTCGTTGTACATGGCCGTGAGCGGGAATCGATAATCGATCCAGCCCATCAGTTTACTCAACATGGTCAGGCCTCCTTGCCATCGGCACCGACCTGAATGGTGGTGTCATTAATGAATTGATAGGGCGGAATGACCAGGTTCAGCGGTGCAGGCACCCCCTGGAACACACGGCCGGCCATGTCGAACTTGGAGCCATGACACGGGCAGAAGAAGCCGGACGTGACGCCCTGCACCTGCTCGCCAAAGCTGTCAGGCAGATAGGAAGGTGAACACCCCAAGTGGGTGCAAATACCGACCGCGACAAAAATTTCGGGCTTGATCGATCTGTACCCGTTATGGGCATAGTCAGGCTGCTGCGGCTCTTCAGATGAGGGATCCCGCAGCTTGTCATCATGGGCAGCCAAGGCATCCAGCGTCTGTTTGGTGCGTTTCACCACCCAGACAGGCTTGCCTCGCCACTCGACACGGATGAGCTGACCCGGTTCCAACTTGCTGATATCGACTTCAACCGGCGCCCCGGCTGCTTTGGCCTTGGCACTCGGATTCCATGACTTTATAAACGGCACTGCGGTAAACGCAGCTCCTACCCCACCAACGGCAACCGTTGACCAGGTAAGAAATCTGCGGCGACCGGTATCAACTGGCGCATTGCTCATCCAAAAACTCTCCCATGTGGACTCCGCACATTCTTATAGTGTCCCTGTTCCCCATTTTTCCCGTGACAACAGCGGCGGAAGCTGGATTTACAATTGCCACAGAAAACAGGGGAAATTTTAAAGAAAAGATAACAACTTGACAAGAAAGAGCGGTGAGCAATGAAAACAATAAAGAAACAATTTTTTGTCTTTTGTGACGCGTGGTTAGCATTGATGTCGGTAATATTACCAATAAAAAAAGCCTGGCGGCTGCCAGGCTTTTTTGACACTCGAAAGAGTGAGTACCAAAAGCGAATTAACGCTTGGAGTACTGCGGACGCTTACGAGCTTTGTGCAGACCGACTTTCTTACGCTCAACCTTACGGGCATCGCGAGTAACAAAGCCAGCTTTACGCAGTTCGGAACGCAGGGTTTCGTCGTACTGCATCAGAGCACGAGTGATACCGTGGCGGATCGCACCAGCTTGACCGGAGATGCCACCACCGTTAACGGTGATGTACAGATCCAGTTTCTCGGTCATCTCAACCAGTTCCAGCGGCTGACGAACTACCATGCGGGCAGTCGGACGGCCGAAGTACTGCTCCAGGGAGCGCTGGTTGATTACGATCTTGCCGCTACCCGCTTTGATAAATACGCGAGCAGTGGAGCTTTTGCGACGGCCGGTACCGTAGTATTGATTTTCTGCCATGTTGCCAGTTCCCGATTAGATATCCAGTACTTGAGGTTGCTGAGCAGCATGAGCATGCTCGGCGCCTGCGTAAACTTTCAGTTTACGGAACATGGCACGGCCCAGAGGACCTTTCGGGAGCATGCCTTTGACGGCTGCTTCGATTACCATTTCCGGTTTACGCTGAATCAGCTTGTCGAAGCTGATTGACTTGATACCACCCGGGAAACTGGAGTGAGCGTGGTACATTTTGTCGGTAAATTTCTTACCGGTTACGTGTACCTTCTCAGCGTTTACAACGATGATGTAATCACCGGTGTCAACGTGCGGAGTGTATTCAGCTTTGTGCTTACCACGCAGACGAGCAGCGATCTCGGTTGCGATACGACCCAGAGTTTTACCTTCTGCGTCCACAATGTACCAGTCACGTTTTACGGTTTCTGGCTTGGCAACGAAAGTTTTCATTAAGTTAAACCCAATTACCTGTTACAGACCCAATTGCTTATGGGGGCTCTCCCACAAACAACAAACGATGGCCTACCTGTACCCCTTCGAATACAAGTAAAGCTTAAAGTGTTGCTGTCTTATCGACAGCTGTAACGTGGGCCGGGCGATTATAAGTGAAGTTGCCTTAAATATCACCTGCTAATTTCACTGCCATGAAGCTAGCAAATGTCGCCCGGCCCTACCTGCCGCAGATGCCCATCCGACTGGCAGGCGCGGTATTGTGACTAAGGAAGGTGCACTCTGGCAAGGTATTCGTGCGATTGCATTTCCTGAAGCCGTGAAAGACAGCGTTTGAATTCGAAATTCAGCAGCCCTTCGCCATAGAGTTCTGCCATGGGAACCGCCGCCGACATGATGAGCTTGACGTGCCGTTCGTAGAACTCATCGACCATGGCGATGAAGCGGCGAGCCGCGTCATCCTTGCCTGCACCCATTGGCTGCACATTGGCCAGCAAGACGGTATGGAACAACCTGGCCAGCTCGATATAGTCGTTCTGGGAACGGGGAGTACAGCAAAGTTGCTCGAATTCCATATAGAGCACCCCTTCCCCCATCCCCAGTGACGTCAGCTGACGATGATTGACCTCGAACGTCCCTTCGCAAGCCGAGTGACCACCGGTTAATTGCTGAAAATAGTGGTCAAGATTGGCTTTTGCCTGCAAATCCAGCGGGCAGTGATAAATCTCGGCTTGTTCCAGCGTACGCAGGCGATAGTCGATACCGCCATCCACGTTAAGTACCTCGCAATGGCGCTCGATAAGCTCGATAGCAGGCAGAAAACGGGCTCGCTGCAGCCCGTTGCGATAAAGATCCTGCGGCGGAATATTTGAAGTAGCGACCAGCACAACGCCGTGACCAAACAGCTCCTGAAACAGCGTGCCCAGCAGCATGGCGTCGGTGATATCGGAGACAAAAAATTCGTCGAAACAGATGATGTCTGTCTCGCTGGCAAGCTTGCTGGCCACCAGCTTGAGCGGATCGGACTGCCCGCTCAGCCCCTGCAGTTCATCGTGAATGCGGTGCATGAAACGGTGGAAATGGCTGCGCATCTTGCGCGTCCCCGGCAGGCTGTCGAAAAAAGTATCCATCAGCCAGGTCTTGCCTCGGCCCACTCCGCCCCACATATAGATACCCAGGACGGGCTCCGGCGGCTTGGGCTTTTGCAGCCAACCCAGCAGCCCTCGAGATCTGGTCGGAGTCGGGCGCCGTAGCAAATCCTGATACAGTCGCTCCAGCCTGCTGATGGCCACCCCCTGCGCGGGGTCGGCCACAAAGCCGGGGCGCAGCAGATCCTGCTGGTATTTTTGCTGCGGTGTCATCCTTGAGCGCCTCTCCAAGTCCCTGAATCGAGGACAAAATGGTATCACGGCCTCAGGACGCACGGTATAGTGCCATCAAGGCATGGCGGTTATGACGACCGCATAAACCCACTCTGTTTTAGCTGTAACAAGGAGCATCTATGAGTCTGTTAACTGGGATCCTGCTGGCTGTCGCGGCCTTGATTATCGGTATCGTTCTCGGCCGTTTTTCGGTGCGTAGCCGCGATGCTGGCCGTCTGGAACAGGAACTGAAAAAGGCCCACAAGGAGCTCGAAAGTTATCAGGGCCAGATCAACACCCACTTCGCCGACAGTGCCGCACTGATGGAACAACTGGCCGAGCAGTATCAGACCCTCTATCGCCACATGGCCGAGCAGAGCAAATTCCTGGCCAAAGCGCAGGAGCCCCTGTTCCGCGAGTCCTTGGTAGAAGAAGCCCCTGCCAATGTGGCAGAAGAGCAGGGCGTTCCGCCTCGCGACTATGCGGGTGCCTCTTCCGGACTGCTCAAACAACCAAACTAGTTCCTCGAGGAACTAATTGGCCAGTCCCGTGGTCTGACCTTGACGATTGCAATGCAACTTTTTCTGGGAGCTGTTTTTCATATGCGTAAACCTCTTTCCATGCTCAGTGTGCTAGCCCTCAGTGTCGGTATCGCTATGTCTGCGGCCCCTGCTCAGGCTGCACTGCCTTCCCTGTTAGGCTCAAATCAGGAGATGCCAAGCCTGGCGCCTGTTCTCGAACAGGTCACCCCGGCGGTGGTCAATATCTCGGTTTCTGGCAAAAAAATTACCCGTCAGCGTCTGCCGGAGCAGTTCAAGTTCTTCTTCGGCCCCAACATGCCCGACGAACAGGTGAGCGAGCAGCCGTTCCAGGCGCTCGGCTCCGGTGTCATCGTCGATGCCAAGAAGGGTTACGTGATCACCAACGCCCACGTGGTTCACGAGGCGGACGAGATCAAGGTCAACCTGAAGGATGGTCGTGAGTATGCGGCCAAGAAAATCGGTGAAGACAAACAGTCCGACATCGCCCTGCTGCAAATCAAGGCCGAGGATCTGGTGCAGATCAAGTTCGCCGACTCCGACGAGCTGCGGGTGGGTGACTATGCGCTGGCCATCGGCAACCCGTTTGGTCTGGGTCAGACCGTCACATCAGGTATCGTCAGCGCGCTGGGTCGCAGCGGCCTCAACATCGAGAATCTGGAAAACTTCATCCAGACCGATGCGGCCATCAACTCCGGTAACTCCGGCGGCGCCCTGCTCAACCTGCGTGGCGAGCTGATCGGTATCAACACCGCGATTCTGGGCCCGAACGGCGGCAACATCGGCATCGGCTTTGCCATCCCCTCCAACATGGTGCGGGATCTGACCGAGCAGATCGTCAAGTACGGTGAAGTGCGTCGCGGCCAGCTGGGTATTACCGGCACCGAGCTTACCTCAGACATCGCCAAAACCTTCGGCTACAACAAGAAGGATGGTGCCTTTGTCAATCAGGTCATGCCTGATTCGGCGGCCGACAAGGCGGGCATCAAGGCCGGCGATATCATCGTAAGCATCGATGGCAAACCGGTTCGCTCCTTCGGTGAGCTGCGTGCCAAGATCGCCACCATGGGCGCTGGCAAGCAGGTCGAGCTGGGATTGATCCGCGATGGCAAATCACAAACTGCCAAGGTGACCCTGAAGCAGGCCGATGACAGCGAAGTGCGCGCCAGCGCGCTGCATCCGGCACTGGAAGGGGCCAAGCTGAGCACCACTACCGACCCGGTCTCCGGCGTCGCGGTGGCCGACATTGATCCTCGCTCTCCGGCAGCCGCTTCCGGCCTGCAGAAGGGGGACATCATCATCGGGGTCAACCGCCTGCGCATTAACACCCTGGGCGAGCTGACCAAGGCGCTCAAGAACAAGCCTGACGTGCTGGCGCTCAACATCCAGCGCGGTGACTCCTCGCTCTATCTGGTGATCCGCTAACGCTCAAGTTGTTCGCCACTCCCTCCATCACCCGCGGCCTTCACCGCGGGTGATTTTTATCCATCGATAGTGTTATTCTCTGCGCGCAGCCTGTACGGATGAGAATGACATGAAAATCCCCCCTTTAGTCAGTTACTTGGGCAAGTCTGTCGGTTTTGGTTTGACCGTCGCGGCGCTGCTGTTGCTGCTGTTTCCCCATTTTCGCGGTGGTGCCCAACTGCCCGGCATCATCACCAATGCCCGTGAACTGAGTTTCTCCTATGCCGCCCATCGGGCAGGCCCTGCCGTCGTCAACATCTACACCCGCAGCTTTGCCCCCAATCAGGGCAATCAGGGAGAACTACGCCCGCAAGGGCTGGGTTCCGGCGTCATCATGAACCAGCGCGGCTATGTGCTGACCAACTACCATGTCATCGCCGATGCCGACCAGATCATCGTTGCGTTGCAGGATGGCCGGGTCTTCAGCGCCGAGCTGGTCGGCACCGATCAGCTCACCGACCTCGCCGTGCTCTATATCGAGTCAGACAACCTGCCGGTGATCCCGCAGGATCCGGAGCGACTACCAGAAGTGGGGGATGTGGTGCTCGCCATCGGCAACCCCTACAACGTCGGCCAGACCATCACCCAGGGCATCATCAGTGCCACCGGCCGCACCGGCCTCTCCAGCATGGGGCCCGACAGCAATGGCCGTCAGGATCTGCTGCAGACCGATGCCGCCATCAACGAGGGCAACTCGGGGGGGGCGCTGGTCAACGGCCGTGGCGACCTGGTGGGCATCAACACCGCCACCTACCACCTCAACGGCAACCAGGAGAGCTACGGCATCAGCTTCGCCATCCCCTACCGGCTGGCAAAACGGATCATGGATGAGCTGATCGCTAACGGTCGGGTGATCCGCGGCTACCTCGGGGTCTCCAGCGTCGAGATCAATCCCATCGTCGCGCGGATGATGAACCTCGGCGACCTGCGCGGTCTGGTGGTGGAGAGTCTGGACCCCAACGGCCCGGCGGCCAAAGGCGGTCTGCAGCGAGGGGATGTACTGCTCAAGATCAACGGAGAGGCCATCAGTGGGGTGCGCAGCGCCATGGACAAGATTGTCGAGAGCCGCCCCGGCACCAAGCTGACCATCTCGGTATTCCGTTCCGGCAAGCCGCTGGAAGTGGTGGTCACCATAGAAGAAGATCTGCGCTATCAGCAGAGAATGGCCAGCTCGAGCGCCGCATCGGCCAGCTAAGGCGCAGCTCCGGCTGTGGCGCTGCGCGCTTGTCATGAGGGCGATTATATTACTGACGAGATAATCGACCGCGACTGGGATTCATCGATGCAACAATGAGGTC
The DNA here is from genome assembly GCF_027705695.1 of Aeromonas sp. QDB62. NCBI lineage: Bacteria > Pseudomonadati > Pseudomonadota > Gammaproteobacteria > Aeromonadales > Aeromonadaceae > Aeromonas > Aeromonas sp. QDB62. Next base: position 64,566 of record NZ_JAPDCD010000006.1, read on the forward strand.
GACTATCCCCTGCTGCCATACTGCAAACCCTGAATCATTACACAGCCGATCACTGCATTGCGGATCAGAATAAAACGAGGAGTGGCTACTCCTCGTTGAAGCCGGAGGTGAACAGCTCCACCACGGCGGCCAGGGCCTCGACCTCTTCGGGGCCCTCAACCTGTACTTCCACCTGCCGCCCTTGCGCGGAATCCAGCATCAACAGGCCGATGATGCTGTCAGCATCGGCCTCCACACCATCTTCATTGCGCAGCAAGACATGGGCATCGAAACCCTGCACCAGCTCGAACAGCATCATGGCCGGTCTGGCGTGAATACCCAGCTTGTTTTTCACTTCAACCGAGGCGGAAACAGTCATCGGGTCGTCCTATTGATCCATCAGGATTGGGGGGAGCTCTTGTCGAGAGTGCGGTGGCGGATCTGCACGTTCTTGCCAAGCAAGCGGAACGCGCTGGCCAACCGCTCTGCGATAAAGACCGAACGGTGCTGACCGCCGGTGCAACCGATGCCCACCGTGAGGTAGCTGCGATTATTGCGCTCCAGATGGGGTAACCAAGTCACCAGAATGTTTTCGATCTGCTGGGTAAACAACATCACATCGGCCTGCGCCGAGAGGTAGTTGGCGACCGGCGCATCCTTGCCGGTAAACGGCTTGAGCTCGGGGATCCAGTGCGGGTTGGGCAGGAAGCGGGCATCGAACACGAAGTCGGCATCTTTGGGAATGCCGTACTTGAACCCGAACGACTCAAACACCAGCACCAGCTCGTTCTCTTTCTTGCCGAGCACCCGGGTCTTGATGAGCTCGCTCAGGTCGTGAATGCTGAGGTTGGTGGTGTCGATACGCAGATCCGCGGTTGAAGAGAGGGGCGAAAGCAGGTTGGTCTCTTCCCGAATGGCCTCATCCAGCGACAGCTTGTTGCGTGACAAGGGGTGCAAGCGGCGGCTCTCGCCATAACGCTTGAGCAAGGTGCCGTTGTCGGCGTCGAAGAAGAAGCTGGAGAACTTTACCCGCCCTTCATTGCGCACCTGGGCCAGCAGATTTTCCAGTTTCTCCGGATCGCTCGGCAGGTTGCGCACATCGATACTGACCGCCAGTTTGTCATACTGGCTCTCGACCGAGACAATCAACTGCGGCAGCAGATTGACCGGCAGGTTGTCCACACAGTAATAACCCAGATCTTCCAGCACTCGCAGGGCTACCGTTTTACCGGAGCCCGAACGTCCACTTACCACGATTAACTGCATCTTGTTCCCTCACGCCAAAACGGGTGTCTCATCCTTGGCCTGCTGTCAGGCCGAGGTCATGATCTGATAGAGCTCTTCGTCACTGGTTGCCTGACGCAACTGGCGGCAGACCGCCTTGTCGCCGAGCTTGGAAGCCATCAGGGAAAGGGTCTTTAGATGCTGCTTGCACTCGCTTTCCGGCACCAGCAAGGCAAACAGCAGGTCAACCGGTTGATTGTCGATGGCGTCGAAAGGAATAGGGTCGGCAAAGGTCATCAGGATCGCGGTTGGCGGGAATTCATCATCAATGCGACCGTGGGGGATCGCAATACCGGCACCGATCCCGGTACTGCCCATTTTTTCGCGGGCCAGCAAACATTCGAACAGCGCCTGACGGGAAGTGCCAAGGCGTTCGGCGGCCAGCTCGCTGATGATTTCGAGGGCGCGTTTCTTGCTGGTACAAGGGACTGCACTCTTGGTGCAGTCCCGACTCAGTATGTGTTCAAGTTGCATAGTTATTTTTTGTTTAACTTATCTTTGTGCTTGATGATCTGCCTGTCCAGCTTGTCGAGCAAGGTGTCTATCGCAGCATACATATCGGCATGTTCAGAGTTGGCGAAGACTTCACCCCCGCTGACGTGCAATTTGGCTTCCGCTATCTGGTTCAGTTTTTCCACGCTAAGCACCACATGAACATTGTTGATGTGGTCGAAGTGACGCTCGAGTTTGGCAAATTTGTTGTTCACATAATCACGCAGAGCTTCGGTGATCTCGACATGGTGTCCGGTCAGGTTAATTTGCATAACATCATCCTTTTGTTTTGCCTAAACCAGGCGTTTGCGCTGATTGGAAGGTGGGATAAACAAGGATTCGCGATACTTAGCGATCGTGCGTCTCGCCACCATAATACCCTGTTCGGCCAGCAAATCCGCGATCTTGCTATCACTTAACGGCTTGGCAGGGTTCTCTGCCGTGACCAGCTTCTTGATGAGCGCGCGAATTGCGGTCGATGAGCACTCTCCTCCTCCTTCGGTGTTCACATGGCTGGAGAAAAAAAACTTTAATTCGAAGATACCACGGGGGGTATGCATGTACTTCTGGGTCGTCACCCGGGAGATGGTCGACTCATGCATCTCCACCGCTTCGGCGATGTCGTTGAGCACCATGGGCTTCATCGCCTCTTCACCATACTCGAAAAAGCCCTGTTGCTGCTCGACAATACAACTGGCTACTTTCAGCAGGGTGTCATTGCGACTCTCCAGGCTCTTGATGAACCACTTGGCTTCCTGCAAATGGGAGCGGATAAACTGGGTGTCGGTGCTGCTGCAGGCATTGCGGGCCATGGCGGCATAGGTCTCGTTGACCCGGATGCGGGGAGCGGAGTCAGGATTGAGCTCGACCACCCACTTGTTGCCCTTCTTGACCACCGAAACATCGGGGATCACGTACTGGGAGTCGCTCTGGATGATGCCGTTACCGGGGCGTGGCTCCAGCAGCTGGATCAGATCCAGCACCTCCTTGAGGTCGCTCTCCTTGAGTTTGGTCTTGCGGGCGAGGGTACGATAATCGCGGTTGCCGAGCAGCTCCATGTGCTCGAGGATCACCTCCTTGGCCTCATTGAGCCAGGGGGTCTGCGGGTCATACTGCTCCAGCTGGATCAGCAGGCATTCCTGCACCGAACGGGCGGCAATGCCGACCGGATCGAAATGCTGCACCCGCTTGAGCACCGCCTCGACCTCGTCGAGTTCGACCTCCAGCTCGTCGCTACCCACTGCCTGTTGAATGTCTTCCAGCGCAACGGTCAGATAGCCGGATTCGTCGATGGCATCGATGATGGCGAGGGCGATGGCGGCATCCACGTCGCTGAACGGGGTGAGTCGCATCTGCCACAGCAGATAATCCTGCAGGTTTTCGGTGGTCTCCCCCTGATAGACGCTATCTTCCCCATCGTGGATGGGGCCGGCGCTCTGGGCGGTGCCGGCGGAGTAAACCTCATCCCAGGTCGTATCCACCGGCAACTCGTCCGGCATCTGCTCCTGAGCCATGGCATCGCTGGAGTCCATTTGACTGTCATCGACCGGCGCTTCCGGTGCACTCTCCTGCTGCTCGCTCTCTTCCTGCTCCAGCAGAGGGTTGTTTTCGAGCGCTTGCTGAATTTCCTGCTGAAGTTCCAGGGTGGAAAGCTGGAGCAGACGAATCGCTTGTTGTAATTGCGGCGTCATGGTCAGGGACTGACCGAGACGCAACTGTAATGTCGGCTTCATCTACGTCGGGATATCCTTATGTTCAGCGAGGCAGGCGTCAAAGGAAATGAAGGCATGCCCCCTTACTATAGACTGAATTGATCGCCCAAATAGACGCGCTTGACCTGTTCATCGGCGAGGATGTCAGCCGGTGCACCTTCGGCAATCATCTTGCCGTGGCTGACGATATAGGCCTTCTCACATACGTCCAGAGTCTCTCTGACGTTGTGGTCGGTAATCAAGACGCCGAGGCCTCTATCTTTCAGATGCTGAATGATCTTCTTGATGTCTATCACAGAAATCGGGTCAACCCCTGCAAATGGTTCATCCAGCAGAATAAAACGCGGCTCGGCCGCCAGTGCGCGGGCGATCTCGACCCGGCGACGCTCACCACCGGAGAGGCTCTGACCCAGGTTGTCACGAATGTGGGTGATATTGAACTCTTCCAGCAGTTGCTGAACCTTGTCCTCACGCTCCTCGCGGCTCAACCCCTTGCGGGTCTGCATCACCCCCATCAGGTTGTCGAACACCGACAGGCGGCGGAAGATGGAGGCCTCTTGCGGCAGGTAACCGATGCCGTTGCGAGCTCGCACATGCATGGGCTGCAGGCTGATGTCCTGATCGTCGATGGTGATGAGACCGGCATCGCGCTGCACCAGCCCGACGATCATGTAGAAGGAGGTGGTCTTGCCCGCCCCGTTGGGGCCGAGCAGGCCGACAATCTGGCCGGTGCCCACTTCCAGGCTGACGTCACTCACCACCATGCGGCGCTTGTAGCTCTTCTGCAGGCCCACTGCTTTTAACACTGCCATGGTTTATTTTCCCTGCTTCTGCTGATCGGCGGGCTTGTCGAAATTCTCTACCTGATCCGGCAGGAACACGGTCTTGACCCGCTGGTTCGGGCTCTTGCTCTCGGCAATCATCTTCTGTTTGACGATGTCGTAGCGGATCAGATCGCCATTGACCTGACTATCCTCCTGCTTGAGCTGACCGTTGCCGGTGATGGTCACCAGCCGGTTCTTCAGCTCGTAGCGGATGGTGTTGCCATGGGCGTTGACCGGCTTGCCGTTATCCAGGATCTGGAAGAAGGTGGCGGGTTTGCCGTAGGCGGTCATTACCTCGGCCCCTTTCTCGCCGGAACGGGTCACCACCACCTTGTCAGCCTTGATCTTGATGGTGCCCTGATTGATGGTCACATCCTCTTCGAAGGTGATGCGATTGTCCTGCATCTCGGCCACCTGCTTGACGGCATCGACGTAGACCTTCTCGGCAAAGTCGGACTCTTTGGCGGTCACCGCACCACACAACAACAGGGCTGCGAGGGCCAGATTAGCGTTTTTCATTGAAATAGATGGCATGACCTTGATCCAGTAACTCAAAATATTTGCGGTCCAGATGGCCTTTGAGGCCAACCCCTTGGGTCTGGAAATCCCGACCCAGAATATTCACTTCCCGGTTGCTGCGCACATCCTGTGTCACCAGATCCAGCTCCAGATAGGGCGTATCGAGGGTGGAGATGAAGGAGGTGGGCAGCAGACCATCCAGATGCACCTTGTCCCGCAGGATGACGTTGTCGCCGGTGTTGAGCACGCCGGTTTCGGCGGTCACCTTCCACTCGGCGGCCCCCTGCTCGTCATACATGTAGACCACCGGCTTGTCGAAAGTGGCCTGCTCGAGGATCTGATAATACTCGGCGTAGGTCGACTCCAGCCGCTCGGTGCGCTTGCCATTGATATCAAAACGGGTGGTCACCAGATCTTTGGCGACAAAATCCGGCTGATAGTTTTCGATTTTGACGGCGCTCTCCGGCACCAGCTCCACCTTGCCCAACTGCCAGGCGACCAGCGCCACCAGCAGCAACAAGGCGAACAACAGGGTCTGTCTGCTCATACCGAGGCCTCGGGCTGATAGTCGCCGTGACCCTGCGCCTGCAGAATGAGGTCGCACACCTCGCGCACCGCCCCCATGCCGCCGCCGAGACGAGTGACCAGATCGGCACGGCTCAGCACCAGCGGATGGGCATCGGCCACCGCGATACCCAGGCCACAGGCGGTCATCACCGGCAGATCGATGGTGTCATCGCCCATGTAGGCGGCCTGTTCCGGGGTCAGTCCCAGCTTGGTCAGCAACGCCTCGAAGTGCGGCAGCTTTTTATCGGCCCCCTGCACCACATGGGCCACACCCAGGCTTTTCATCCGATCGCTGACGATACGGGAGTTGCGCCCGGTGATGATGGCAATCTCGATCCCGGCATTGAGCAGCGCCCGCATGCCCGCACCATCGCGGGTACAGAAGGTTTTCAGCTCTTCGCCGTTGTTTCCCATGTAGATGAGGCCGTTGGAGAGCACCCCGTCCACATCGCACACCAGCAGGCGGATTTGCGCCGCCTTGTCGTACTGGCTGCGCGTCACCGGACCATAGAGGGTCGGTACGTTTTGCATCAAATGACTCCGGCTTTCAGCAGGTCGTGCATGTTGAAGGCACCGAGCGGGCGCTTCTCTTCATCCACTACCAGTAATCCGTTGATTTTTCTCGTTTCCATCAGCTTGACGGCTTCTGCAGCCATCATCTCTGGACCTACGGTAACACAGTTGGCGGTCATCACACGGCTGATGGGGGTGTGATGGATATCGATCTGCTGGTCGAGAATGCGGCGCAGATCGCCATCGGTAAACAGCCCGGCCAGCAGGCCATTGCCATCGACCACCGCCGTCATGCCGAGCCCCTTGCGACTCACTTCCAGCAGCGCCTGGCTGATGGTGGCATCGATCCCTACCCGGGGCAACAGCTCGCCGCGGTGCATCAGATCGCCGACCCGCAGCAACAGACGCTTGCCAAGGGAACCGCCCGGATGGGAAAGAGCGAAGTCATCGGCGGTAAAACCGCGCGCTTCCAGCAGGGCGACTGCCAGGGCATCGCCCATCACCAGGGTTGCCGTGGTGCTGGAGGTGGGCGCCAGACCCAACGGGCAGGCCTCTTTCTCCACCTTGATGCACAGGTGCACGTTGGCCTCTTTGGCCATGGTGGAGGCCGGATTGCCGGTCATGCAGATGAGCGGAATGCCGCGGCGCTTGAGCACCGGCAGCAGGGCCAGGATTTCGTCGCTCTCGCCGGAGTTGGAGATGGCGATGATAAGGTCGCCGCTGGAGATCATCCCCAGATCGCCGTGACTCGCCTCCCCCGGGTGGAGGAAGAAGGCCGGCGTGCCGGTGCTGGCAAGGGTGGCGGCGATCTTGCTGCCGATATGGCCCGACTTGCCCATTCCGGTGACCACAATCTTGCCACCGCAGCGCAGCACCATCTCGCACGCCTTGTCGAAGGCGTCGTTCAGATACTGATAGAGTCCATCAATGGCTTGCTTTTCTGTGTCCAGCACCGCGCGGGCACTGCGACGAAAATCGAACAGTTCAGACACTTTCTCAGGCTTTACAGACATAAAGACACAGCTCCGGGCCGAAATTAGCTGCGGGATTATAAAAAAGTCTGTCCGGATAAGCGAATCGGATGGTAAGTCCCGCTCCCGATAACGCTCTTTGTTGCAGAAAACTGTCGTGCAAATGGGCTGGCGGCCTGTTCAATAGTTGTTCCTTGCTGTTGCTTAGACCTAGACTACCCCATAAAATTCGCACCTCATTTACACCGGATGGACAATTGTTTGAACAATGACCTGATCACCATCTCCGATCTGACCTTCAGTCACGGAGATCGGCTGTTGTATGACGGGATCAACCTGACCATTCCTCGTGGCAAAGTGACCGCCGTCATGGGCCCGAGCGGCATCGGTAAAACCACCCTGCTGCGGCTGATCGGTGGCCAGCTCAAACCGGAGTCCGGTCACATTCTGTTTGACGGGGAAGATATCCCCACCCTCTCCCGCAGCCGTCTCTACGAGGTGCGCAAGCGGATGAGCATGCTGTTCCAGAGCGGCGCCCTGTTTACCGGCATGACGGTCTACGACAACGTGGCCTTCCCGCTGCGGGAGCACTCCGGCCTGCCGGAGGAGCTGATCCACACCATCGTCATGATGAAGTTGCAGGCGGTGGGCTTGCGCGGGGCGGCGAAACTGATGCCTTCCGAACTCTCCGGCGGCATGGCGCGCCGGGCAGCGCTGGCGCGGGCGATTGCCCTCGATCCCGACCTCATCATGTATGACGAGCCGTTTGTCGGGCAGGACCCCATTACCATGGCGGTGCTGGTCAAGCTGATTAAAGAGCTGAACGATGCCCTCGGCATCACCTCCGTCATCGTCACCCACGATGTGAACGAGGTGCTGACCATTGCCGATTACGCCTACATCATCGCCAATCGCAAGGTGGTGGCGCACGGCACACCGGAACAGCTGCGCGAGGAGCACAATCCCGAAGTCGAGCAGTTCCTCAAAGGATTGCCCGACGGTCCTGTTCCGTTTCATTTTCCGGCAGGCGACCTGCTACAGGATCTGTGATGTTGATAAGTCAAATAAGCAAGCTGGGGCGAGTCGGTGTGCGCGTCATCAGCGCCGTCGGCCGTGCCACCATCATGTTGTTTCATGCGCTGGCGGGCAAACCCGAGCCGCGCAAGCACTTCCCGCTGCTGGTCCAGCAGTTGTATGTGGTGGGCGTGCAGTCGGTGGCCATCATCCTGGTCTCCGGCCTGTTCATCGGCATGGTGCTCTCGCTGCAGGGTTACAACGTATTGAAAGACTTCGGCGCCGAACAGAGCCTGGGGCCGTTGGTCTCTCTCTCCCTGTTGCGGGAGTTGGGCCCGGTGGTAACCGGCCTGCTATTTGCTGGCCGCGCCGGTTCGGCCCTGACCGCCGAGATCGGCCTGATGAAGGCCACCGAACAGCTCTCCAGCCTCGAGATGATGGCGGTCGACCCGCTGCGCCGGGTGGTGGCCCCCCGCTTCTGGGCCGGTGTCATCAGCATGCCGCTGCTGGCCTTTATGTTCAGCCTGATCGGTATCTTCGGTGGCAAACTGGTTGGCGTGGATTGGCTGGGGGTGGACGAAGGGGGCTTCTGGTCTGCCATGCAGTCCTCCGTCGACTGGGGGGAAGACATCATGCAGGGCGCCATCAAGAGCCTGATCTTCGCCCTGGTGGTCACCTGGATTGCGCTCTTTAACGGCTATGATGCCAAGCCGACCTCGGCCGGGATCAGTCAGGCCACGACCCGTACCGTGGTCCACTCATCCCTCGCCGTGCTCGGCCTGGATTTTATACTCACCGCAGTCATGTTTGGATAAGGTAAAGATGAAGTTCAGCAAAGTAGAATTCCTGGTCGGCACCTTCATGCTGGCTGGCATAGCAGCCATTCTGGCACTGGCCCTGCAAGTGGCCGGTTTGAGCTTCAAACCGGAAGGAGAAACCTATACCCTGCGCGCGCATTTCGATAATATCGGCGGCCTGAAAGTCCGGTCGCCGGTCAAGGTCGGCGGCGTGGTGGTGGGTCGGGTCAGCGACATAGCACTGGATCCGAAAACCCAGGTGCCCGAAGTGACCCTGATGATGCAAAAGAGTGCCGGTGAGTTTTCCGAAACCAGCTCGCTCTCCATCCTCACTTCGGGTCTGCTCGGCGAGCAGTACATCGGCCTGATGCCCGGCTTCAGCGATGAGGAGATGGGCACCGCCATGCTCAAAGACGGTGACCTGATTGAAGACACCAAATCCGCCATCGTGCTGGAAGATTTGATTGGCAAGTTCCTCTATAGCCAATCCTCCGACAGCAAATCAGACAGCAAGAAGGAGTAATCATGTTCAAGAAAATCGCCCTGCTGCTGGGCCTGATGACCAGCATGCTCTTTTCCCTGTCTACCCAGGCCGCAGTCGATGCCACCGACCCCAACGCGCTGGTGGATCAGGCTGCCAAGCAGACCTTCGCCCGCCTGAAGGCCGATCAGACCCAGGTGAAGAGCAACCCGGATCACTTGCGGGTGATTATCCGTGAAGAGCTGCTGCCCTATGTGGACAATCGCTTCGCCGCCTACAAGGTGCTCGGCAACCAGATTAAAGAGACCACCGAAGCGCAGCGCAACGCCTTCGTCGAGGTGTTCACCGAGTACATGGTGAGCTCCTACGCCGACGCGCTGGCCCATTTTGACAAGCAGACCGTCAAGGTCGAACCGGGCAAAGCCCCCAGCGGCAACATCACCGCCGTCAACGTCAGCGTGAAAGAGGCCGGCAAGCCGGACATCTTCCTCGAGTTCAAGCTGCGCAAGAACAACAAGACCGGCGAGTGGAAAGCCTTCGACATGGTGGCAGAGGGGATCAGCCTGCTCTCCGCCAAACAGAGCGAGCTCGGCGGTTTGATCCGCCAGAACGGCATCGATGCGGTGATCGCCCAGTTGCGCGAACACAACGCCAAGCCGTTGGTGCTCAAGTCATGACCCTCTGCGGTGATCTGCAGGCGCCACAGGTCAATGACCTGTGGCAACGCCGTGCCGACTGGTGGCAGGACGACCGGCTCGATCTCGGCGGCGTCACCACCCTCGACTCCGCCGGACTGGCCCTGCTGGTCAAATGGGCCAAAGCCGCATTAGCGCGAGGCGCCACACCGCAACTGGTGGGCGCCTCCAGTGATTTCTATACCCTGGCCAACCTGTACGGGGTGGCCGGGCTGTTTCAGTCAACCCCGCTCACAACTGAGGACGCATAATGCAAGTCTCTGAAATTGAAGCGATACTCCTTGAGGCTCTGCCATTGTCCGAAGTCCATGTCAAAGGGGACGGTAGTCACTACCAAGTGATCGCCGTCGGTGACATGTTTGACGGCATGAGCCGGGTCAAGAAGCAGCAGGCCATCTATGCCCCGCTGATGGACAAGATCGCCAGCAACGCCATTCACGCCCTCTCCATCAAGGCGTTCACCGACGCCGAGTGGAAACGCGAACGTAAATTCCTATTGCCCTCCTGATTTGGTAACGAAGTAAAAATGGACAAATTCAAAATCGATGGTCGTTGCACTCTCAACGGCGAAGTGACCATCTCCGGCGCCAAAAACGCCGCCCTGCCGATCCTGTTCGCAACCCTGCTGTGTGATGAAGAGGTACACCTCTCCAACGTGCCGCGTCTGAAAGATGTGGGCACCACCATCAAGCTGCTGGAGATGCTGGGCGCCACCACCAAGGTCAACGGCAACGTCACCGTGCTGACCGGTGCGGTGAACAACCACGTCGCCCCCTACGAGCTGGTGAAGACCATGCGTGCCTCCATTCTGGCGCTGGGCCCGCTGGCTGCCCGTTTCGGTGCTGCCGACGTCTCCCTGCCCGGCGGTTGCGCCATCGGTGCCCGTCCGGTCAACCTGCACGTCCACGGCCTGGAGCTGATGGGTGCCAAGATCACCATCGAAGATGGTTACATCAAGGCCCGTGTCGATGGCCGTCTGAAAGGCGCCCACATCCTGATGGACATGGTTTCCGTTACCGGTACCGAAAACCTGATGATGGCCGCGACCCTGGCTGATGGCCGCACCGTGATCGAAAACGCCGCGCGCGAGCCGGAAGTGGTCGATCTGGCCAACTTCCTCAATACCCTGGGCGCCAAGATCCAGGGAGCGGGCACCGACACCCTGACCATCGACGGTGTCGAGCGTCTGCACGGCGGCAGCTACAGCGTCCAGCCCGACCGTATCGAAACCGGTACCTTCCTGGTGGGCGCAGCGGTCACCGGCGGCAAGATCACCTGCCGCAAGACCGACCCGACCCTGCTGGAAGCGGTGCTGGTCAAGCTGGAAGAGGCTGGCGCCCTGATTGAGAAGGGTGAAGACTGGATCACCCTCGACATGACTGGCCGCACCCTCAAGCCGGTCACCATCAAGACCGCCCCCTACCCGGCCTTCCCGACCGACATGCAGGCACAGTTCACCGTGCTGAACGCCGTCGCCAAAGGCACCGGCATGGTCACCGAGACCATCTTCGAGAACCGCTTCATGCACGTTCCCGAGCTGGTCCGGATGGGCGCAGACATCGAACTGCAGGGCAACGTAGCCATCTGCCGTGACACCGAGCAACTCAAGGGTGCCCAGGTGATGGCGACCGACCTGCGCGCCTCTGCCAGTCTGGTGCTGGCCGGCTTCGTGGCCGAAGGCTCCACCATCGTCGACCGTATCTATCACATCGACCGTGGCTACGAAGACATCGAGCACAAACTGCAAGGCCTCGGCGGCCGCATCGAGCGCATCAAGGGCTGATAACCCCCTGATCGCAGGCCGATAAAAAGGCCCCCTCGCGTTGGCGAGGGGGCCTTTTTCATGGTTTCGGTTCTGTTGAAACCGGGATCAGTGACCCGCCAGCTTCATATTTTCCACTAGCACCGAGCCGGTCTTGAGGCTGGAGCGCTCATCTTCGTCACTGCCCACCGCCACGATGTGGCTGAACATCTCGGCCAGATTGCTAGCGATGGTGATCTCCTCGACCGGATAGGCGATCTCGCCATTCTCGACCCAGAAACCGGCGGCGCCGCGGGAGTAATCGCCATTGACGATATTGACCCCCTGCCCCATCAGCTCGGTCACCAGCAGGCCGGTGCCCATCTCTTTCAGCATGCCCTGAAAGTCCTGGCCGGAGTTGGAAACCTGCCAGTTGTGGATGCCACCGGCATGACCGGTGGTGGTCAACCCCAGCTTGCGGGCGGAGTAGGAGGTGAGCAGCCAGCTCATCAGCTCGCCATTGCGGATGATATCCATATCGCGAGTACGCACCCCTTCCCCATCGAACGGAGTACTGGCGAGCCCGCCCAGCAAATGCGGGAACTCCTGAATGGTGAGCCACTCGGGCAGGATCTGCTTGCCCAGCTTGTCGAGCAGGAAGCTCGACTTGCGATAGAGGTTGCCGCCGCTGATCGCCATCACCAGATGGCCCCACAGGCCGGAGGCGGTATCGGGGTGGAACAGCACCGGCGCATGGCGGGTCGAGATCTTGCGGGCGCCGAGGCGGGAGACGGTACGCTCAACGGCTTCGTCGGCGATGCGCTGCGGACTCCAGAGCCCGTCGAGGGTACGGCTGGAGGAGTAGCCGTAATCCCGCTGCATATCGCCATCCTGCTCGCCGATCAGCACGCAGCTCAGGGAGTTGCGCGAGGCCGCGTAGCCTTTGACGAAGCCGTGGCTGTTACCATAGACCTTGATGCCGAGATGGCTGGAGAAACCGGCTCCATCGGAGTGCTTGATGCGGGCATCGCGGCCAAGCGCCAAGCGTTCGCACTCGATGGCCAGCTCGATGCCGCGCTGGGGATCCAGTTCGATTTGGTGACACAGTTGCAGGTCAGGGGCATCCCAAGCCAGCAGATCGGCGTCCGCCAGACCGGCGCAATCATCGGCCGAGGTGTGGCGGGCAATCTCGATGGCCGCTTCAACGGCGGCACGAATGGCGGGTTTGCTCAGATCGGTGGTCGAGGAGGATCCCTTGCAACCATCGCGATAGACGGCGATGCCGAGGGCACCATCCTTATTGAATTCAATGCTTTCCAGTTCACAACCCCGGGTATTCACCGACAACCCGGTCTGCTTGCTGATGGAGACTTCGGCCAGCGAGGCGCCCAGTCCCTTGGCTATCTCCAGGGCTTCGGCAACCACGGCCTCGAGATGGGCTTGATCCTGGCGGATTTGGTCTTGCTGATCCATAACTCACATCTATATGAAAGAAGGAAAGGGTTAAGCATATCAGACCCCTGCGCCCAGCGGGAGAAGCTGGTAACATATCCACCAAACGTGAATGACAGGAATCAAGAGACCGATGAGTCAATATCAAGACGACAACGAGTTCGAAGACTGGGGCCCGAGCAAGAGCCAGCTCAAGCGCGACGCCGACGCCCTGCAAAAAATGGGCGATGAGCTGGTCAGCCTTAGCCATAGTGAACTGGAAAAAGTGCCGATGGACGAAGAGCTGGCTGATGCGATCGAGTTGGGGCGCAAGCTCAAACCGAAAAAAGACGAATCCTATCGTCGCCATCTGCAGTTCATCGGCCGTCTGATGCGCAACCGCGACCCGGAGCCGATCATCGAAGCTCTGTCGATCTTCAAGAATCGTCACTCCACCGTGAATGCCCGCCTGCATCGGCTGGAACAGTGGCGTGAGCGCCTGATCACCGAAGGTGACAGCGCCCTCAACGAGCTGATGTCCCAGTTCCACGATCTGGATCGCCAGAAGCTGCGCCAGCTGATCCGTTCCGCCAACAAGGAGCGGGAGCTGAACAAGCCGCCGGTCGCCTATCGCGAGATGTACCAGTATCTGCGCGGTGAGATCGAAGATCTGCTGTGATCCCCGACACACGCCTCCCTCGCGGAGGCGTGTTTCTATTGATGCCTTTACACCTGCCCAGCCCCATTCCCCGCAATCCCTGCGCGTTTAATATATCCACCATTCAGGCGACACGGCCACGACACCCCATCTGAACAGCCCCGTTAAATCGCAACTTCAGAGCAGGCCAAAACAAATCCATTAACAATTTGGCATCATTTTGTTTGACATATTGAACGGCCTTGGCAGACTGGAGAGAGGATCCAGGCTGTTGCTGCCCAGGCTGACCGACGATTCTGCCACCCTGCCCGACGCCGGATCCCATGACCATGCCTTGAGGCATGCCCTTGCCCGGTCGGTTTGCAAGGGCCTACCCAAGGCGCAGGATGAGACTTCAACGCCAAGGATAATCAAGGTGCCCTATGCCAAATCCCCTGTCTCCCGCTACCCGTAAACCGGTCGTGCTGATGACCATGGGCGCCCAGCCCCGTAACGGCCACGCCTATCAGGTGATGACCCACAAATACATCATGCCACTGGTCGACATCAGCGACTGCGTCCCGCTGCTGGTGCCTACCTGCTGCGGCACCGCCGATCTGGAGCAGTATCTGGATCTGGCCGATGGGGTCTATCTGAGCGGGGCCGGTTCCAACATCGACCCGGCCCTCTACGGTCAGGAAAACCTCACCCCGGAGAAACAGCAGGACAGGGATCGCGACCTGTTCGATCTGCCGCTGATCAAAGGAGCGCTGGCCCGTGGTTTGCCGATCCTCGGGATCTGCCGCGGCATGCAGGAGATCAACGTGGCACTGGGGGGGGACATTCATCAGAAGGTCTACAACGAGCCGGGCTATGACGACCATCGGGAGGATGCCGACGATCCGGTCGATGATCAGTATGGGCCGAGCCATCAGATTGAACTGCTGCCGGGCAGCTGGTTTGCCGAGTTGATGGGGGAAGCGCGGATTCCGGTCAACTCCCTGCATGGACAGGGCATCAACCGGTTAGGGAACGGACTGGAGCCACTGGCCCACGCCGAGGATGGGCTGATCGAGGCGCTTCATGCCCCCACCCTGTCACCCTTCTTGCTGGCAGTACAGTGGCATCCGGAGTGGAAGGCCAATGAAAATCCTCACTCCATCAAGATCTTCCAGGCCTTTGGCGATGCCTGCCGTCAGCGCAGTGCATTGATGGCAGGCCGCTAAGCCCCATCGATTCAGTCGCCAAACCCCCGCGCCTTGAGTTTGGGCAGTCCGCCTCGCTCCGGGCGCAGGGTACGGCAGATATCCATCCCCTTGAGCCCACGCTGGATATGGTCAGGGGATTGGCCAAACACCATGCCGTTGCTGCGGTAGAGGTTGTTGTCATCCAGCTCGAACTTCTCGCCCCCGATAAGCAACTGCTCCCGACCATTGACCGTGTCGCCGTGCTTGATGGGCACCTTCATATCGGTCAGCACCTCGCCGGTGGCACACCCCTCGCGCCAGCGCGCTTCACTGGCGAAAGGGGTAATGGCTATTTCGCGCCAGGAACCATCCCTGAACTCGACCCGGTACTTGTCCGTCAGCAGATCGCAGCCAGCCAGTGGCAACAGGGCCATCAAACAGATGATTTTCTTTGAAAATTCCACGTAATCGCACTCCTTTGCCTTGTCCTGCACAGGATAAATAAATTGCTGCCCCAACGCACCATTTCCCCGCACCGCAGCAGCTATGCTGGAGGTAAACCACAATAAGGTGCTGCTATGGCTGGCGATAACTTCACTGCGCTACCGACACTGATCTGGATTGGCGAACACCCGTTCTGGACCCTGCTCACCCTCTCCCTGATGCTGACCCACTTCTGGCGCCGCCCGGGACAGCGACGGGAGCTGCTCTCCGAGCTCGGCTTCGTGATGATAAGCGCGGTGGTCATCCTGCTGATCCAGCTCGAAGGGGGCTGGTTCAAACTGCCGTTGCCCCATCAACTGCTGGTCGAGATCTCCACCCTGCTGGCCGGTTTGATACTGGTCAAGGTGTGGGGGATCCTGCTGTTCGAGTTTCTGCTACCCCTCTGCCATGTGCGGATCCCGCGGATCATCGCCGATATCGTCATCACCATCGGCTATATCGGCTGGGGTCTGTTTCGCCTCTACGCCTCCGGCATGGCGCTCGGGGAGATAGTCACCACCTCGGCGGTGATCACTGCGGTCATCGCCTTCGCCATGCAGGATACCCTTGGCAACCTGCTGGCCGGGGTCTCCATCCAGCTCGACAACTCCATTGCCATCGGTGACTGGCTGCAAGTGGATACCACCCAGGGCCGGGTGGTGGAGATCAACTGGCGTGCCACCACCATCGAGACCCGCAACTGGGAGACAGTCGTCATCCCCAACAGCCACCTGCTCAAGCAGCGCTTCACCGTGCTTGGCCGCCGTCGGGGCGAACCGCTGCAGTGGCGGCGCTGGGTCTGGTTCGATCTGACGCTGGATACCCTGCCGACCCAGATCATCGCGCTGATCGAGAAATCCCTGCGGGAGACCAAGCTCCCCTGCGTCGCCAAGTATCCGCAACCGGACTGTCTGCTGATGAACGTCGAAGGGGGGATTGCCCGCTACGCGGTGCGCTACTGGCTGACCGATCTGGCTCGCGACGATCCGACCGACTCCATGGTGCGCAGCCTGATCGATGCTGCCCTGCGCCGCAACGATCGCCGCCTCACCCCGCCGATCTTCAACGTCTTCATGAGCAAGGAGAAACAACATCAGGATGCGCGCCACAAGCGCCACACTGCCGAGCGTACCGACACCCTGCGCAAACTGCCGCTGTTTGCCATGTTGCAGGAGGACGAGCTGCTCCAGCTGGCCGATCAGGTGAAGTTCGCCCCCTTCGTCAGCGGCGACATCATGCTGGAGCAGGGGGATGTCTCCAGCTGGCTGTTCGTGCTGGTCAAAGGGGAGGCCGAGATGGTGGTCAACGTCGAGGGACGGGAGCTTAAACTGGGCACCCTCGGCGCGGGGGACTTCTTTGGCGAGCTGAGCCTGCTCACCGGCGAGCCCAGCTCCTTCACGGTACGGGCGGTGGCCACCGTCGAAACCTATCGCATCAATCAGGCGATGTTTCAGGAGCTGGTGATGCAGCGGGAATCGTTGGTCGAGCCCCTCTACCGGGTGCTGAGCGCCCGCCAGCAGGAGCAGCGGGCGCTGCTGGAGCGGGAGGCGGAAGCCATGAAACAGCCACCACAACAGCTTGATCTGCTTGATAAACTGATGAAGCTGTTCGGTGGAAGATGACGTAACATGGCGCGATAGTGAGGACGTGAAGAGAGAACCGCGGCCATGTTACTGACCACCCTGGCCCTTGCCGCCAGCCTGCAATTTGATTGCCCTGCCACCATCGAGACTCGCCAGCAGTTGCTAACCCCGCAGCAGGGCTGGCAGGCGTTCACCCGCGATGACGATGGCAAACCGGACGAAACCCTCAGCCACCGGCTCGATAATCTGGCCCTGTTCGACGGTGATCCAGCCGAGCTGGCCCAGCTCAAACCGGATAATGGCGACAACGACGAGATCCACTACTGGAGCCAGCTCGATAGCAGCCTGAGCCCCCTCTATCTGGTCTGCCGCTATCAGAACAGCGCCATCACCCTGCAGCAGGCGCTGCCCGTCGGCATCAGTTACTGTCGCGTCAACCAGCGCGACCGCTACACCCTGCTCGGGCTGGTTTGCCGCAAATAGCGGTCGTAACCCCTTGCCATACATCGCTATTCGCTGACAGCCATTGCCGCCTGAGCATAGCCACCCGCCAGCGCCATCAGAGCAGCAGCTCGGCCAGCTCCTCCAGCGCCGTCAGCTCCACGTCCGGCAACAGTTGCAGCTGTTGCCACGGTTGCTGCCGCTCGTTGAGCCAGGCGGCGCGAAAGCCGTGCAAGCGGGCCCCCAGCACATCGGTCTCGGGATGATCCCCCACATGGAGGATCCGCTCCGCTGGCAGCTTGAGGGCGCTACGAGTCTGCTCAAACATATCCGGCGCCGGTTTCATTCTGGCGCCCGCCCCCGCCTTGCAGACCAGAGTGAAATAGGGCTCAAGCCCTGCCTGCGCCAGATCCAGATTGCCGTTGGTGATGACCACCAGCGGGTAGCGCTCGGCCAGTCTGGCCAGCAGCCGATGGGTTGACTCGCTCACCTCGATCTTCGAGCGCTCTGCCAGAAACGCAGCAAACACCTGCTCCGCCTCGCGGCTGGCCTGCTGGTCAGCCATGCCCCCCGCGACCATGGCGGCGCGGATGGTCTGCTGGCGCGCCAGGCTGACATCGTGGCGCAGCTCGGGGGAGCTGTTCAGCACACTGCGCTTGAGTTCCAGCCAGCGCGGCTTGTCGAGCATGGCGGTGGCCAGATATTCGCTGCGCAGATGGCTCAGCATCCACTGCTCGGCGCGCACGATGGCGGGGCCGTTATCATAGAGGGTGTCATCGAGGTCAAACGAGATGGCAGCAACCGGCTGCCAGCGGCGATAGAAGTGCATGGACTCTCCTCTGCAACGGGACTCGGGGCCCGTTATTCATCGTCCTGCGCATCCGGGTCACGCTTGGCCCTTGGGTGGGCGCTGTCGTAAACCTTGGCCAGATGCTGAAAGTCGAGGTGGGTATAGATCTGGGTGGTGGAGAGATCGGCGTGTCCCAGCAGCTCCTGCACCGCCCGCAGATCGCCGGAGGACTCCAGCATATGGGTGGCAAAGCTGTGGCGCAGCTTGTGGGGATGGACGTGGGCGTTGAGCGCCTGCTTGTTGCCCCAGCCATCGAGGCGGGCCTGCACCGAGCGGGCCGACAGCCGCTGCTTGCGGCTGGAGACAAACAGCGCCTCGCTCTCGTCCCCGGCCAGCAGCGGGCGCACCTTGAGCCATTTCTGCAGCCACTCGACCGCCATCCGGCCGATCGGCAGCACCCGCTCCCGCGAGCCCTTGCCGGTCACCTTGAGCTGACGGTCATCGAGCTTCAGATCCACCAGATTGATCCCCACCAGCTCGGCAAGGCGCAGCCCTGAGGAGTACATCAGCTCCATGATGGCGCGATCCCGCACCGCCAGCGGATCCTGCTCGTCGGTGATATTGAGCAGCTGGTACATCTCGTCCACATCGAGGTTTTTCGGCAGCGGTCGTCCCTGTTTTGGAGTGACGATGCCGCGGGCCGGATTGGCGGTCAGCCGCCCCTGCCGCACCTGCCAGTCGCAAAAGCTGCGCAGGGCAGAGAGCTTGGTGGCAAGGGAACGAGGAGCAAGGCCCACCTTGTGCATCCTGGTCACCAGAGTACGCACCTGACTCGCCTCAAGTAGGCCCCAGTCAGCCAGACCCAGCGTCACCAGCTCGGCGGTCATCGCCTCCAGATGGGCTTGATAGTTATTGCGGGTATGAGGGCTGAGCTGACGCTCGACCCTCAGGTATTCGATAAAGGCCGCCAGCTCGTCCGCCAGTGCAGCAGGCAGTGGCGGCGCGACGGCGGGAGCCTTGGCAGGCGCCCTGGCCGGTGTTCTAGCCATGAGTCAGCTCGGGCAGACGCAATTGCAGCAGGCGCCCCAGTTGGCCCAGCAGCAAGGTGTCGTTGTGGGGGGTGAAGTGGCTGGGATCCGAGCTGGCAAAGGCCAGCACACCGAGATCGCCGAGCCGCATCAGGGCGACCGAGTTGACCAGCACATCGTGGCCAAACAGCGCTTGCTTCTCGCTCTGGCTCAGACGGCCAAAGTAGTAATCCTGCCCCGGCAGACGCTGACCCAGCAGGGATTCGAGCTGCTTGCCCTGCGCCAGAAAGCGCTGCTCGGGCCCGCTCAGGGCAAACTTCTTGGGATTGAGCCAGAGCCGCAGCCCGGTCAGGCGCAGCCGCTGGACAAAGGCCTTGCCCATCACGGCACTCACCTCGAACAGGGTCTGGCAACCGTACAGCTCGCCGTAGAGATCGGCATATACCCGGAAGATCCGCTCGTTCTCGCTGGCGATCCCCATCAATTCGGTGATCTCCTGCTCCAGCTGTTCGATCCGCTCGCGCTGACGCTCCAGCTGGCGCTCGACCAGCGAAACCGACCCTTTGCGTTCATGGGGAATGCGGATCCGGTCCAGCACGGCGGCATGGCGTTGGAAAAACTCGGGATAACGGGCCAGGTACTCCAGCACAGTGGCTTCATCCACCGATTGCTCCTGCCGTTTGAGTTCGCTCATAAATTGGTTGATCCATCAGAGAAATGGGGCTCGCTGCCCCGACATCATGGGCAAAGGGGGCCAGCACCCCCCGTACCTGAACCTTTATCCGGCTAAACCTCTATCTGGCCGTCAAACACATGCTCGGCGGGGCCTGTCATATAGACCGGCTGGCCCGGCCCCTTCCAGGCGATGGTCAGCTTGCCGCCCGGCAGACTGACGGTGACCCGCTCCTTGAGCTTGCCCTGGCTGATGCCAATCACCGCCGCCGCACAGGCACCGGTGCCGCAGGCCAGGGTCTCCCCCACCCCGCGTTCGAATACCCGCAGCTTGATCTCGGTGGCGTTGACCATCTCCATAAAGCCGACGTTGACCCGTTCAGGGAAACGCTCATGGCGCTCCATGATGGCGCCCAGCGTCTCGACCGGCGCATCGGCGACCGACGGCACCTCGATGACACAGTGGGGATTGCCCATGGAGACCACGCCACACATCACGGTATGTTCCTGCGCCCGCAGCAGATAGGTTTTCTCTGCCTTCTGAGCCCGGAACGGGATCTTGCCCGGCTCGAACTGGGGCACCCCCATATTGACCGTGACCTGATTCTCCCCCTCCAGCTGCAACACGATGCGACCCCGGGCGGTGCTGACCGCGATGCGATCCCGGTTGATCAGCCCCTTGAGACGCACGAAACGGGCAAAGCAGCGGGCGCCGTTGCCGCACTGTTCCACCTCGCTGCCATCGGCATTGAAAATGCGATAGTGAAAGTCGAGTTCAGGATCATAGGGCGGCTCCACCAGCAGCAGCTGGTCAAAGCCGATCCCGAAGTGGCGATCCGCCATCTTCTTGATGACGTCATTGCTGAAAAATACCTTCTGGGTGACGCCATCCACCACCATGAAGTCGTTGCCCAAGCCATGCATCTTGGAAAAATCTATCAACATCGTGCATTCCTGTGCTGTTAGGGCTGTAAATACTCATCGAACCAAGAGGCGTCACACGCCATGAAGTCATTGTCCCAGACTGCGCCATCAGGGCAGCAGGTGCTCACCGCGCCAGAGATCGGCCAACTGCTCACGCTCGCGGATCAGGTGCGCCTCGGCACCATCCACCAGCACTTCGGCCGCGCGCGGACGGGTGTTGTAGTTGGATGACATGGTAAAGCCGTAGGCACCGGCCGAACGCACTGCCAGCAGCGAACCCTCGGCAATCGCCAGGGTGCGCTCCTTGCCGAGGAAGTCGCCGGTCTCGCACACCGGGCCAACCACGTCATAGAGCGCGGGAGCATGACCGGCGCGGCTATCCACCTCGATGATGTTCATCCAGGCGCCGTAGAGCGAGGGGCGCAGCATGTCGTTCATACCGGCATCGATCAGCGCAAAGTTGCGGGTCTCACCCGGTTTCAGATACTCGACCCGAGTCAGCAGCACGCCTGCATTGGCGACGATGGCGCGGCCCGGCTCGAACAGCAGGGTCAGATCCCGACCCGCCAGCTTCTGCTTGAGCGCTTCGGCATATTCGGTCGGATGGGGTGGCTGCTCGGAACCATAGTTAACCCCGAGACCACCGCCCACATCCAGATGATGGATATGAATCCCTTCTGCAGCCAGACCGTCGATCAGCCGCAGCAGTTTGTCGGCGGCTTCCATGAAGGGATTCAATTCAGTGAGTTGCGAGCCGATATGGCAATCCACCCCGACGATCTCGATGTTCGCCATCGCCGCCGCCTTGCGGTAGATGTCAGGCGCCAGCTCGATGGGAATGCCGAACTTGTTCTGCTTGAGGCCAGTGGAGATATAGGGGTGAGTACCGGCATCAATATCCGGATTGACCCGTACCGAAACGCGAGCTTTCTTGCCCATGCTACCAGCCACCCGATTGAGGCGCTCCAGCTCGGCTTCCGACTCCAGATTGAAACAGAGGATCTCTTTTTCCAGCGCCAGGCGCATCTCCGCTTCGCTCTTGGCCACTCCGGAGAAGACCACTTTGCCCGGATCACCGCCCGCCGCCAGTACCCGCGACAGCTCGCCACCGGAGACGATGTCAAACCCCGAGCCCAGACGGGCCAGCAGGTTGAGCAGCGCCAGGTTGGAGTTGGCCTTCACCGCATAGCAGATCAGATGAGGAATATCGCCAGCGGCCTTGTCGAAGGCGTGCCAGTGGCGCTCGAGGGTCGCACGGGAGTAGACGTAAAGCGGGGTACCGTACTGCTCGGCAAGCTGTTGCAGCGAGGTTTGCTCGGCCTGAAGCTGGCCGTCGGCGTCGTAGTTAAAGTGATCCAAGGGGGCGGTTCCTTCCTAGAATGGGTGCGGCATTAGTGCGGCGCGGCCTCGGTGGCAGCCTCGGAGGTCGCAGGCGGTGCTGCTTGCGGTGTACTCTGGCTCTGTGGCTGCTCGGGGGGCGGCATATAGAGCGGCCCCTTCAGACCGCACGCGGCCAACCCGAGGGACAGAAGAGTGGCAAGCAGACACTTGGTGAACTGGGTGATCATAATGGTTCGCTGCGAAAAAATTTTTGGCCCTCTATAATCGCACTCACATTGTTAAAAGCAACAGGATAAACCGATGAAGGATCACGAGTATCACGCCCTGACCGACGCCTTTTTCCAATATGTGGAAGACACCCTCGACGAGGGGTATCCGGATATCGACTGCGAACGCAACGGCGGCGTATTGACCCTCTCTTTCGAGAACAAGACCAAGGTCATCATCAACAAGCAGGAGCCACTGCACCAGATTTGGGTCGCCACACGCGAGAACGGCTTCCACTTCGACCTGCAGGGTGACACCTGGATCGACAACCGCTTCGGCCACGAGCTCAAGGCGCTGTTGAGCAAGTCCTGCACCGCCCAGGCTGGCGAAACCGTGGTGTTCCCATGATTGACCTGCACCCGCAGGGCGCCCGTCACGCGGTGATCTGGCTGCACGGGCTGGGTGATTCCGGCGCCGGTCTCGCCCCGCTGGTGGACGCGCTGGACCTGCCCGCCGATCTGCCGGTGCGTCACCTGCTGCCGGATGCCCCCGAGCGCCCGATCACCATCAACATGGGCTACAAGATGCGCGGCTGGTACGACATCAAGAGCTTCGAGGATCCCGCCGAGCGGGCCGTGGAGTCCCATGTCCGTGACTCGGCCGACCAGATTGCCGCCCTGCTCGATCAGCTGGTGGCCGACGGGTTTGCCCCCGAGCGCATCGTGCTGGCGGGCTTCTCCCAGGGCGGGGTGATTGCCTCCTTCACCGCGCTGCGCTATCAGGCAACGCTGGCGGGCCTGCTCTGCATGTCCACCTATCTGGCAGCTCCCGACAAATTGCTCGGCGAGATGAGCAAGGCCGCTCGCACCCTGCCCATCTGCTACATGCACGGCATCTATGACGATGTGGTGAGCCTGTCGCTCGGTTGGGATGCCAAGAACCGGCTGGAAAGCGCCGGGCTCGCCCCCGAGTGGCACGAGTACCCGATGCGCCACGAGATCTGCCGTCCGCAGCTCGGCGACATTCGCAGCTGGCTGCTGGCCCGCCTCGGTGCCTGAGCCCCTCCGATAAAGCAAACGGCCTGCATCTGCAGGCCGTTTTTTATGGCGATTACCACTGGCGGGTCAGCCCACTTCCCGAGTGGGCGGCACCTGTTCGCGCAGAGTGCCCTGACTGCGATAGGGGATCACATCCAGCTCGCCATTCACTTGTACTATCTCGTAGTACTGAGGCAGGTTGAAGTTAATGAACTGGCCGTCATCGCTGAACCGCTCGTGATTGGAGGTGTAGAAGCGGTTGACCCCCGCCACCAGCTCATCCTTGTTGCCGGCGAAGTGCTGGTAGATCTCCACCCGGTTCGCCTCATCGAGGATATAGATGTTGGTACCCGCATCCCGGGTATCGAAGAAGAACTGCACCAGGCCTTCGCTGGCGTAAGCATCGACGATGCTCGGCAGATGCTGGCTGTGGGTCTTGTCGAGCCGCAGCGGCAGGTGATCCAGCTTGTTGTGGGAGATGTGACGGTAAAAATCGATGGCGTTTTCCAGCTTCTTGACCGACACACCGCGCCGCTCGAAGAAGATGCCGTACTTCTCGCGACCGAGGGCCATGGTCTTGACCAGCTGCTGCTTGTCGCGGGCAAGGCGCAGATCGATACACTCTGCCACCAGAGTCTGGAAGCGGGAGCACACCAGAGAGCGGAAGTGCTGGCTGTAGCAGAACACTTCAATCATCTCGGGGGCGGCAGCATCCTGATGCATCTTGCCGAGGATGGTGGTGAGGGCATCGACCACAGCTTCATCCCCCTGGAAGTGCAGGGTACGGATCTCGCTCCAGGAGTTGCGATAGACCAGATCCACCGAACCGACCAGACACTCCTGATTGCGACCGAACGAGAAGACATCCACGGTGTTGGCGTCAAATTCGATCACCTGACCGACCCAGTGGCTGGTCGGGTCCATCTCCAGATTGAGGAAGATGGAGAGCTGGCGGATCTCGCACGGACGGCTGAGCGCCAGGTTGGTGGCCAGCGGGTACTTCTCGGGGAAGCAGCCGGAGAGATCGCGACAGAACTGGTGCAGATTGTCGATGTGCAAATCCGAACCCTGATTGAACAGGTGCACCCGCGACTGGGGCGTCAGCAGATCGTTGAAGTAGGCCCAGGAGACCAGCTTGCTGATGTAACCGTTGAACTCCAGCGGCGCGCGGCCAATGATGTCCACCGGCTCCAGCGAATGTTTGTAGAGATACCAGCCGGCGCGGTTGAGGCGACCATGGGGCACCTGCACGAAGCTGAGATCCGGCTCGCTGAGATCCGGCGCGATCTTGAGGTTGATGCGCTGCACCTTGCCCGGCAGGCTCTCGAACGCGGCGTAGAGCTTGCGCGACAAAATGCCGATATCTTCCGGGTTGATCGACTCGCTGATGTTGTTGCGGCGGGCGAACTGGATCAGGTTGAGGTAGCTCTGCATCAGGGCTTCCAGCAGCTCGGCGTGGGCGATCTTCACCTCTTCGATCTTCCACTCATGGCGGTGATCGAGTTGATAGAGTTTGTCCTGACTCCAGCCCCAGTAGGAGACCAGCTGGCTCATCTGCTCGCGGCGCCACTCGGGGGAGTGATCATCCTTGGGATGGCTGAGACCGTCGCACACCTTGAGGTAGAAGCAGCGACGCACCAGATCGAGCCGCGCCATGTCGCCGATGGACTTGAGGTAGTTGGTCACCTTGTCCAGCATCAGACAGTAGTTGTCGAGCCGGTAGTGCATCCCCTCGTTGTGCTGGAACCAGTCGCGGCCAGTCATCGACAGCAGACGGGTGTTGGGGTACTCGTGGGAGTAGGCTTCCATCAGCACCGACTTGAGCACCGCCTTGTAGGGGGAGTCGATCCCCTTGTAGAGCTGCCACAGGGCGGAGCCGAAATACTCTTCGGCCGGAATACGGTCAAAACTGCCCAGATCGAGCCAGTCGTCCTGCTTGAGCTTGCCGCTCTCGAACAGCTCGTTCACATACTCATCGTAGTGTTCGTCACACTCAATGGGCACCAGATACCAGATCAAGCGCTTGCCCGCGATATGCATGGCACTGCGGTAGAACTCGTCGAGCAGCAGCAGGTGCTGGGCACTGCCGCAGCTCTCACCCTGCATCTGGGCATCATTGGTCTGGCGGAACTTGTCTTCCGGGATCAGGAAGAAGTTGAGATCGACGCCGCGCTGTTCGGCCCACTTGGAGAGTTGCTGGCACTTCAGCTCCAGCAGATCGAGCCGCTCCTGCGACAAACCGGCCACGTGGCAGACCCAGATATCGAGATCGGAGTGACAGCATTGCCCGATGGACGAGGTGCTGCCCATGGAGTAGAGCCCCTGAATGGCCCGATCATGGGTGGCAAGACCGTTCTGACAGTTGGCGTTGCGACAGAGGTCATCGATAAAGGCTTGCTGCTCGGCGGTGGCGCTGAAGCTCCAGATGCCATGAGGAACATCACCGGAGACATAACCGGGCAGCAGGGGGTGATTGAAGTGCAGCATGACAGGCAGCAGTTGGAATACCTGCTGCCCATAGCGACTCATGAGGCCTAACGCCCGTTGCGTCTTGAGACGGGTAATGTCGTCATAACGCGCAACCAGCGTATCGATGTGTTCCTGCAATGCCCTGCCTATCACCTAAGTGAAAATGACGCACCAAAAGGGGGATACGTCAAAAAAGTGTGATCATGTTAACAATGCAAACAGCAGTGGTAAACAAGCCTTCCGCTAATCGTCAGATTATTTCTGGTATGACCACAAAAAGTATCAGGAGAAATCGTTAAATCTCAATCTATTCAATGAATTAATCATCTAGCATGACTTAATGAAAATCATTTTCAGCATGCATTTTTGAGCTTGGCCCCGCTTTTGCCGGCTCCGCCATGAAAGCCCGGGCAAAGGGTGGTAATATCGATTTCCTTCTAAAAATGAAACAACTGATTGATATGGCAGCCCGAACCCTGAAAATTGCCACTCGCAAGAGCCCGCTGGCCCTGTGGCAGGCCAACTTTGTCAAAGACCGGCTCGAAGCCCTGCACCCGCAGTTGCAGGTCGAACTGGTGCCCATGAGCACTCAGGGTGACAAGATCCTCGATACCCCGCTGGCCAAGGTCGGTGGCAAAGGGTTGTTCGTCAAGGAGCTGGAGACCGCCATGCTGGAAGGACGGGCCGATATCGCCGTTCACTCCATGAAAGATGTGCCGGTGGAGTTCCCCGAGGGGCTCGGTCTGCACACCATCTGCGAGCGGGAAGATCCCCGCGATGCCTTCGTTTCCAACCGTTTCAAGGCCATTGCCGAGCTGCCGCAAGGGGCCGTGGTCGGCACCTCCAGCCTGCGCCGCCAGTGCCAGTTGCGCGCCGCCCGCCCGGATCTGGTGATCCGCGACCTGCGTGGCAACGTCAACACTCGCCTCGCCAAACTGGATGCCGGTGAGTACGACGCCATCATCCTCGCCGCCGCCGGTCTGAAACGACTGGAGATGGCGCAACGCATCACCGCCTTTATCGAGCCGGAGCAGAGCCTGCCCGCCAACGGTCAGGGCGCCGTCGGCATCGAATGCCGCCTCGACGATGTTGAGCTGCACGCCCTGCTGGCGCCGCTGGAGCACGCCGAGACCCGCGCCAGAGTGCTGACCGAGCGCGCCATGAACCGTGCCCTGCAAGGGGGATGTCAGGTCCCTATCGGTGCCTATGCACTGGTCGAAGGCGAGCAGATCTGGCTGCGCGGTCTGGTGGGTAGCCCGGATGGCCGTCAGGTGATCCGTGACGAGATCCGCGGCCCGCTGGCCGATGGCGAGGCGCTCGGCGAGCAACTGGCCCAGCGCCTGCTGGCCGCCGGTGCCGACGAGATCCTGGCCGAGGTCTACCGCGCATGACCCCGCTGGTGGTGCGTCCGGCCGCTCAGGCCGCCGAGCTGGTGCAGTTGCTGCGCCAGCACGGTCATGCACCGCTCTGCTGCCCGCTGCTGGAAACCGTGGCGGGCAGTGAACTCCCTCGCTTACCCGACCTGCTGCGCCGCGCCGACATCGTTATCGCGGTCAGCATCCATGCCGTTCATTTTGCACACGATTTTCTGTTGCAAACTGGTCAGACCTGGCCACATATTGAGTACTTTGCGGTGGGTCAGGCCAGCGCCGATGCCTTTGCCGCCGTCGGCATAACCGCGACCTGCCCGGATGACCCGCGCAGCGAGGGGCTGCTGGCCCTGCCCGCTCTGCAGCAGGTGACAAGCAAACGGGTGCTGATCCTGCGCGGCAATGGCGGGCGGGATCTCATCGCCAGCACACTGGCCTCACGCGGTGCTCTGGTGCACTATTGTGCGGCCTATGAGCGCCACTACCCTGAGCTAGACGGGAACACATTGACCCACCACTGGCAGGCCGCGGGGCTGGACAGCCTGCTCATTACCAGTGGTGAACTGTTGCAACGGCTGCTGGAGCTGGTTCCCAACCACCAGCGGCCCTGGCTTTTTGACCGCCTGCTGGTGGTCCCCAGCCCGCGCGTGGCCGAGATGGCCAGCGCAGCGGGCTTTATCCATATCACGATTGCCCAAGGTGCATCCAACCAGGCCCTGACGGCCGCACTGGAACTGAGGAAGATGGAATGACAGAACAACAAGAATCCCAGGTCAAACCCCAGCCGACCGCTGTGGTCAATGGCAGCAAGAACCGCTCCGGTGCCGTACTGGGAGGGGTCGCCATCCTGCTGGCCCTTGGCCTGACCGGCGGTCTCTATCTGCACGGTCACAAGAATGCCGTTGCCCAGCAGGCCGAACTGGCCCAGCTCAAGCAGCAGCTGGCGAGCGCCCTGAGCAAGATCGACCAGACCAGCAGCAAGGATGCCGAGCAGCTGGCCGCACTGGATCAAACCCAGCAGCGGCTGCAAGGGGAGATGCAGGGGCTGCAGAATCGGGTACTGGATCTCAACGACAAGCGCCCCAACGACTGGATGCTGGCCGAATCCGAGTATCTGGTACGGATGGCGGGCCGCAAGCTGTGGCTGGAGCATGACCTCGTCTCCGCCATCACCTTGCTCGGCAACGCCGACGAGCGCATCGCCGCCCTCAACGACCCCAGCCTGATGCCGATCCGCAAGGCGCTGGCCGAAGATATCGCCAAGCTCAAAGGGATGCCGCGCATCGACCGCGAGGGGCTGACCCTCAAGCTGGCCGCGCTGTCCGACCAAATTGAGCTGCTGCCCCTCTCCACCGTCAGCATGCCGGAAGCCAAGGCCGAGCCGGATCAGGCGGTCAGCACCAATCCCGACGAATGGGAGAGCAACCTGAAGAAGAACTGGGTCAAGTTCACCGAGAACTTCGTCACCATCCGTCGCCGCGATGGCGCGGTCGAGGCGCTGCTCTCGCCGCAGCAGGAGATCTTCCTGCGTGAAAACCTCAAGACCAAGTTGTTGCAGGCCCAGCTCTCCGTCTATCGCGAGCAGCAGGCGCTCTACGAAGACAGCCTGGACAAGGCCCAGCGCTGGCTGACCCAATATTTTGACACCGACAACAGCGCCACCCGCTACATGCAGGGCGAGATCGACAAGCTCAAAGGTGAGCAGATCCAGATCGACTATCCGGCCCAGTTCAAGACCCAGGCGATGCTGGAGCAGGTGTTGACCGAACGCCTGCAACGCATTCTGGCCAGCAGCTGAGGAGGGCACCATGATCCGTATAATCATTCTGGTTGCCGTGATGGTCGCAGGGCTGATCTTTGGCCCGCAAGCCTCAGGCAACAAGGGCTATGTGCTGATTGCCCTTGGCAATTACACCATCGAATCGTCCGTCACCAGCGCGGTGATCCTGGCCGTGCTGTTCTACGGCGCTCTGCTGATCGTCGAGTGGCTGCTGGGCCGGGTATTCGGCCTGCGCCGCAAGACCCTCGGCTGGTATGGCTCGCGCCGCCGCCGCAAGGCCAATCAACAGACCGTTGCCGCCACCCTGGCGATGGCCGAAGGGCAATACAGTCAGGCTGAAAAGCTGCTGATCAAGGGGGCCAGCAACAGCGACACCCCGCTGCTCAACTACCTGAGTGCCGCCAAGGCCGCGCAGGCACGTGGTGACGACGCCCGCCGGGATCAATACCTGCAAAAAGCGCAGGAGGAGAACCCCAAGGCCGAGCTGGCGCTCACCCTGACCCAGACCCAACTGCAGATCGAGCAGGGTCAGTACGACACCGCACTGGCGATGCTGGAGTCGGTCTACGCCCTCAACCCGCGCCACCCCATGGTGCTGGATCAGCTGCGTCAGGTGCATCTGGCCCGTCAGGACTGGAGCGCCCTGTGCGACCTGATCCCGGCACTGCACAAGGTGGGCATGCTGACCCCGAAACAGGAAGAAGATCTGCTGCAACAGGCCTGGTGTGGCCGCCTGCAACAGGCTGCCGGCAGTCTCGAAACCATCAAGGCGGTATGGCAGGATCTGCCGCGCAAGCTGCGCCTTGAGCCGGAACTGCTGGCCTGCTACGGGGATCTGCTGCGCCAGCTCGGTGCCGACAACGAGGCCGCCACCCTGTGGCAGGAGGCGCTGCGCAAACAGCCGATGCCGCAGCTGCTGGCTCGCCTGCCCAAGCTGAAACTCGACAGCTACCAGCCGCTGCTGGCACTGCTGCAAAAACAGCAGGGGCAACCGGAGGTAGACACCGCACTGGCCCAGCTCTATCTGCTGGCCGGTCAGCTGGACGATGCCCAGAAGCTGCTGGAGCAGGAAGTGGAGCGGGCGCCGAGCGCCGCCGCCTACCACGCCCTTGGCCAGCTGATGGACAAGCGCCGCCTCACCAACAAGGCCAACGAGTACTATCGTCAGGCTCTGGCGCTGGCGGGGATCTGATCCCCGGCAAACAGAAACGCGAGAGGCCGCATGATGCGGCCTCTTTTTTTATCTCTTCGCCCTGCCCTCGTCAGGTGGTGAGCCGCTCCAGCTCGCCGATCAGCCAGATGGCCTCGGCGCGGTGGCTACCGCACACATCCATCATGGGGCGAAAACCGCCACACACTGCCGGCCGTTCCGGTTGACCGAAGATCTTGCAGCCAAGGGCGCTATCGAGCTGGATACAGGGGATGCCAGCCGGTTTGCCATCTGGCATACCGGGAATGGCACTGCTGATACTGGGGGCGATGCAACAGGCAGCGCAGCCGCTACGACACTCCATACACTCCACTCCTTTGGGACGGTCTGAGCCACCATAGCCGAAGCGGCGGCACAAACGTAGCTGGCGCACAACAAAAAGCCCGACCGCACGGGCGATCGGGCTTCAGGCAACACAGCCGGTTCAGCGAGCCATCATCACAGGATGATATCGCGTACCACGCTGTCTTTGCGTTCCAGATAATGGATCGACTTGATACGGCGGCACTAGTACGGGACTTGCCGCCGACCAGTATTCACCACATCACAGAATAATGTCGCGCACTACGCTGTCTTTGCGTTCCAGGTAATGGATCGACTTGATGCGGCGGCACTAGTACGGGACTTGCCGCCGACCAGTATTCACCACATCACAGAATAATGTCGCGCACTACGCTGTCTTTGCGTTCCAGGTAATGGATCGACTTGATCGG